>JBOIEI010000757.1:0-3269 GCA_050741055.1 Burkholderiales bacterium
CACCAGGCCGATCTCAACACGCACCATCCGGCCTACCGGGAGGAGCTCTACAAAATCATGGGCTACTGGTTGCAGCTCGGCGTATCGGGCTTCCGCATGGACGCCGTGCCCATCCTGGTGGAGCGCAAGGGCGCCAACGTGAAGCCGGTGAAGGATTTCGCCCTCCTGCAGGAGATGCGCCGCTTCCTGCAGTGGCGCGCGCGCGACGCGATCCTGCTCGCGGAGGCCAACGTCCCTGCCAACGAGAGCATGCATTACTTCGGTGACGAGGGCGACCGCCTGCAGATGATGCTCAACTTTCCGGTGAACCAGCGCCTGTACTACGCGTTCGCCACACATGATCCGAAGCCACTCAAGCGCGCGCTGCGCGAGACGATCCGCAACGTGCCGCGCGACGCGCAGTGGGTGCAGTTCCTGCGCAGCCACGACGAGCTCGACCTCGGCCGCCTCACCGAGGAGCAGCGCGCGAAGGTGTTCAGCGTATTCGCCCCGGATCCCGCCATGCAGCTCTACAACCGCGGTATCCGGCGCCGTCTGGCGCCGATGCTCGGCAACGACCGGCGCCGCCTCGAGCTCGCCTACAGCCTGCTCTTCTCGCTGCCGGGCACGCCGATGATCCAGTACGGCGACGAGATCGGCATGGGCGAGGATCTCTCGCTCAACGAGCGCGAGGCGACGCGCACTCCGATGCAGTGGACCGACGAGCCGCACGGTGGCTTCACTGCCGCGAAGAAAAGCGTGCTGCCAGTGGTCGACGGCGGCATCTTCGGCTACCAGAAGGTCAACGTGAACGCGCAGCGCCGCGACCCGAACTCGTTCATGAACTGGATCGCGCGCCTCATCCGCGTACGCAAGGAATGCATGGAAATCTCCTGGGGCGAATGCGAGGTCATCGACTGCGACGCCGACCCGGTGCTCGTCCTGGTCTACCGCTTCAGGAAAGCAGCCATGATGTCGCTGCACAACTTCAGCGATGCCGCACAGACCCTGCACCTCAAAGTGCGAGACAAGGGAGGCGAGCGCCTCATCGACCTGATCGGCTCGGAGCACAGCCGCGCCGGCCCCCGCGGTACCCACGAGATCGCGCTCGACGCTTACGGCTACCGCTGGTTCCGGATCGGCGCCGTTGACGAGACGCTGACCCGCACCTCATATTGAGGCTGGGATCCGGCAACGCGAATTCCTCGCCGAGAGCGCGGTCGCATCGACTCTGCCGCCGTCCCGCCGCTGTGTCAGCCGTGCGCCACTTGGACCTCCGTTCCGTACTCGAGCGATGCTTCGAAATTTCCACGTCCCTGCGGCGCCAAGTCCAGTACGTTCCAAATGGGGTTGTACTCATCGATGCCGCGTTCATCTATGTCTGCGGCCAGCCGTGGATGGACACTGTAAAAGTGTTGCAGCGTGCCGTCGTCCGCTCGCGTAAAAACGGAAATAGTCGAGCCTTGATTTCCTCCCCGATCCTCGCCGCCAAGGTCGTACTTGAAGGTGAAGTTCTCCAATTGCCAATTCTGGAAGGCCATTCGATGGCGTGATCGGTGCGCGCGTCTGTTGCGCCAGGAGCACGAGGTGCAGTCTGGGATGTGATATCGTTTGTTTCATGACCAAGCCCAAGCTGACCTATTTCGACGCTCCCGTGAGCCGCGGGGAGGAGTGCCGACTCGCCCTGCATCTCGCCGGCATCGAGTTCGAAGACGTGCGCATCAGCGCCGCCACCTGGCAGGCGCTGAAGGAGCAGACGCCCTACGGCGGTCTCCCCATCCTCGAGCTTCCGGGTCGCCCGCCGCTCGCGCACTCCAATGCCATCCTCGTGATGATCGGCCGCCGACACGGCCTCCACCCTGCCGACGATTTCGAGGCCGCCGGCCACGAAGCGATGATGCAGCACGTGGAGGACCTCCGCGGCGTAGTCGGGCCGACCATCCGCATGGGGGATGCCCAGAAGAAGGCGGTGCGCGAGGCAATCGTGGCGGACTTCTTGCCCGCGTGGGCACGGTCGGCGGAGAAGAACATCCTCGGCGAACCGTTTTTCGGCGGCACCAAGCTCCACGTCGTAGACCTCAAGCTTCACATGGCGGTGCGCTGGTTCATCGGAGGCAAGGTCGATCACATTCCCGCCACGGTGTTCGCTGGCTACCCGAAGCTCTTGCGGGTACACGATGCGGTGCGTGACCACGCCGGCGTGAAGTCCTGGTACGCCAAGGCTTGAGCTCACCGACCAACAGTCGAAGCTGCTGTCAGTGTCCAGACGGGTGGAAAGCAAACGTCGCGGGTGAGTCTACGGAACTGCACCCGCGGAAGCTCTCTCCCGCGCCGCCTTCCGAAACAGCCGAGCCGATGTGAGCCACAGCGCGACGAAGAACCCTGTCAGTATCAAGGTGTCGCCGAATTCGGCGATGAGGGCGATCACGGCAACGGCGGTCTGAGCAAGCGCCGTCGCGACCAACGCGCGTGCCATTCCAAGTGGCTGGAAGCGCGCGAATACGGCACCCATGATGCCGACGGCGAGCACTCCGCCATACATCAGGTTGGCGGGATTCGCCTCATCCCCGATGATGCCAACGGCAAGGTTCGCGACCTGAAACAGGAATACCACGTCGGTAGGCGAAAATCACCCCCGCCTGTACGGAATAGACGTCGCTGCCCAAAGGGCAATCCTGAGCCGGGATGGGCTAGCGGTTAAACTCGTGGGCCAACAGGGCCGCTCGAGCGCCGTCGATTCGTAACCGGCGCGACGATCGACGTAACTGGAGGAAATTGACAGATGGCAACATTCGTATTGGTGCACGGCTCGTTTCAGGGCGGCTGGATCTGGCAGCACGTGGCGAACCGGATGCGCGCGGCGGGACATCAGGTATATGCCCCGAGCCTCGACGGCTGCGGCGAGCGCAAGGGCACGGTGCGTCCCGGCATCACCACCGAATCCCACGCCGACGAGGTCGCGCAACTGCTCTTCTACGAAGATTTGAAGGATGTCGTCCTGGTCGGCACCAGCTCGGGCGGGATGGTGGTGTGCCGGGTCGCCGAGTTGATGCGCAATCGGGTCAGCCGCCTGGCGCTCGTCGATGCATTGGCGCTGTTCGGCGGCGAAAAGATCCGCGACATCGTCACCCGCTCGACGTCGGTGATGGGCGAACTTACCGCCGCACCCTCCCGCGAGGACGTCGCCAACCGGCTGTTCTCCGACCTCGATCCCGCACACCGCGCCTGGGCGCTCGAGCGCTACACTCCGCACCCGATCGGGATCTACGACCAGCCGGTCAAGCTCGATT
>JBOIEI010000758.1:0-1859 GCA_050741055.1 Burkholderiales bacterium
GGGTTCACCAGCGTCGCGGTGCCGCCGAACTCCCGGCTGAGGGTTGCCGTTGCGAGGTCGGCATAGGTATCGACGGTGATGACATCCGCCGGATTGAAAGGCGCATCGCGCCGACGCGTAATCGCGGCGCGGACCACATGCTGCGGCTCCGCGCCCCTTGACTGAAGGTAGTAGGCGAACCACTCGCGGATCAGGCCGAGCGTGTAATCGCGTTCGGCCGCCTTGTTGCTCGCGCGAGGATGTCCGAGGTCGCCGAAATACGAGGCGATCGGGTAAAGGGCATCGACGCTCTTCAGGGCGAGCAGCATGCGCTTCGCTTCCGGCAGCGGGAAAAGGTCGTCCGTCAACCCTTGAAGCTGGAACACGGGCACGCGGTTGCGAGCCGCATCCTGCCAGAACGCCTGCTGCCACCAGATCGAGCGGTAGCCCGCAAGCCCATCGGCGATTTGCCGGTACACGGGATCGAGCTCGTTCGGCTCCACGCTGTTGATCCAGGCATGCCAGGCGATGAGATAGTCCGGATAATTCGGGTAGGGACGCTGCGGCGAAGTGCGCAGCCCCGAGGCGAAAAGCGCGTTGATGTAGCTCAGCTTGGCCGAGCCGGCTGGCTGCAAAGAATGCTCCGGCCTGCCGTTGGGCAGCAGCGAATAGAGCAGATCGCTCCAGGGGACGATGGGCACCACGGTGCGAAGCCGCACGCTCGTCCCGTGCGGCGTGCGGAACGTCGGCTGCAGGAGGGCAAGCCAGGACTGCCCGCCACCGTACGAGACGCCCACGATGCCGACCGCATCGGCGTCGACTTGCAACCGGCCGTGATCGACGACTTGCCCGATCATGCTGCGCAGATCTTCCAGCTCGACATGGATGTCGGCCAGATTCACCTGTCCCCAGGATTCGCCGAAGCCGCGCGCCGAGTAGCGCAGCACGGCGTGTCCGTCGGCGAACAGCGGATCGGCAAGGTAGCCCAGGCTGTTTTTGCTGCCTCCCCAGCCGTGCAGCACCACCACCAGCGGATGGGGTCCTTCGCCTGCCGGTACTCTGACGCTGACCTCGAGGCGCGTGCCATCGACCGCGCTCGCGAGAAAGCCGGTGCACAGGCGACCGTGAGCCGAGGAACCGTCACAGCTCAGCCCGGGCCTTGTCGTGCCCTCGCCGGTGAAAAGGCCTGTCCGGTAAGTGTCAGGACCGAAGCTCTGCGGCGGCGGCGGAGCGACCTGGCCGATCGCCGCCAGTTGCCAGGCCGAGAGTAGAAGAAGCAGTGCGCCAGCGAGCCGCATCGTTGGGAAAACGTACTCTGCCGCTCGGCACAACACTACCCCGCGGTGTAGCTCACATGGGGGATCCAGCTGCGCTGGCGCCGCGCGAGGCGCGAATCGGTGCCTTCGCCATCGAAGCTGGCCGGTGCACGGCGCAGGAGCGACGGATCGACACCCTCGAAGGCGTTGACGCTGACCACCGCGTACAGCCGGCCGTCGATCCGGCTGGTGACCACGGGCACGATGCCGCAGCGGGCGCACACGTGGAACTCGGCGGTTCGCGTGCCGAAGGCGTAGCGCGACACCAGCGAGGGATCCTCGAGCGAAATTTCCAGCGCGCCTTTCGGGTTGGACGTCCACACGCCGCCGTGCTTGACGCAGAAGGAGCAGCTGCAGGCGCGCGCGGGAATTTCGGTTGGATCAGGCGCCCAGGTGAGGGAGAAACGGATATTGCCGCAATGGCACTTGCCGTGGATCAACATAGCGGCGCCGATGGTAGCATCGGCGCCGATGCTCTCCTGGAAGCGTCCTGGCGATCTCGGCGTGCGCGACGGCCTGCTTGCGCCGTGCAAGCGCTCGCCGAACTGCGTCTCCTCGCAGGCG
>JBOIEI010000759.1:0-7052 GCA_050741055.1 Burkholderiales bacterium
GCCGCGGTCCGCCACGGGACATTGCCGAATCGTCCGGCGGCGGACCGGCCGGTATCTCGGTTCGGCGAGCGCGATGTCATGGGTTTCAGCGAGCGCGACGTCGAGATTGATTTCGAGGCGGACTGAATTCGTGCTTCATGGGCGCACAGGAAACGATCGCCGCACACGAGGCGCGAACGATCGAGACGGGCGCGAGGTCGCAAGCGCCGTACGGACAGCGCTTCGCTGCGTTCGAGTACTCCCGCAGCCCTTGGCGATTTACTTCATCGGTGAAAACGCAGTGGGCCGCAGGATGGTCGTGGTCACCTGCTCGACGATCGGCCCGTTCTTCTCGCTTTCTCCGAACACGCGGGCGCGATCCGGGTCCTTGGCGAACGTATCGAACCTGCTCACGCGCTCGTCCAGGTTCTCCCACGCGAGCATGTAGATGAGCTGGTGATCGTTGCCGCCGATGCGGTTCAGCCAGTAACCGACTTGGCGGAAGCCCTGCTTCTTGAACGCCTCGCAGGTGAAGCCGCCGAAGCGATCCGTGATGTTGGTGATCTTGCCCGGCATGGCCTGATACTCGCGCAGCTCGAACAGGTACGGATTGCGGGTCGACGCATCCGGCCCGTAGCGCTCGCCCTTGTCGATCTGCGAGTAGGCGGTCGGCTCCATGAGCTGGTTGTGCACGCGCTTGACCAGCGGGCCGTTCTTCTCGCTTTCGGCCCAGACCTTCGCGCGCTCGGGATCGGCGCGCCACACGCCCATCTTCTGTGTGCGCTCCTCATAGCTCTCCCAGGCCCACATGTAGACCACCTGGTTGCTCTTTTCGCCCAGGAGCGGCGTCCAGAAGCCGATCAGGCGCAAGCCGTGTTGTTTCCACTTCTCGACGGTGAAACTGCCGAATCGGTCGAGCAACGCCGGCAGCTTGCCAGCAGCGACATCGTAACGACGCAGTTCGTAGAGCATGGTCTCCTCCTGGTTGGACTACGGCCCTGACAAACTATATCGCGCCCTTGGCGTGCAGCTCGGCGATGCCTTTCTCGTCGTAGCCGAGGCTCTTCAGCACTTCGGCGTTGTGCTCGCCCGCCTCCGGCGTGTGCCCGAGCTTCTCGGGTTGCTGGTAGCGGCTCAGATGGATCGGCTGGCCGACCACTTTCTGCGGCCCGTATTTCGGATGATCCACCGGCTTGGCAATGCCCAGGTGCTGTACCTGCGGATCGGCGAACACCTTGTCGATGGTATTGATCGGACCGCATGGCACGCCGACCTTGTACATCAGATCGACCCAGTAATTGTTCGAATGCTTGCGGATCACTTCGGCGAGGCGGGCGTTGAGCTCCTTGCGGTTCTTCACGCGCGCGGCCGGGGTAGCGTAGTCGGGATTGGTGAGCAGATCCTTGGCGCCGGCCGATTCGCAGAACTTCTTCCACAGGCTGTCGCCGGAGGCGGCGACGTTGATGTAGCCGTCGGCGGTCTGGAACATGCCGGTGCCGGCCGAGGTCGGGTGGTTGTTGCCTTCCTGTCCGGGGACTTCGCCGCGAATCAGATAGCGGGAGGCCTGGAAGTCGAGCATGAAGATCTGCGCCTCGATGAGCGAGGTGTGAACCCACTGGCCCTCGCCCGTGCGTTCGCGATCGAGCAGGGCCAGCACGATGGCATTGGCGAGCAGGATGCCGGCCGAGGTGTCGTTGATCGCGATGCCGACGCGCACCGGTCCGCCGCCGGCATGGCCCGTGATCGACATGAGCCCGCCCATGCCTTGCGCGATCTGGTCCACCCCGGCGCGCCCTTCGTAAGGCCCGTCCTGGCCGAAGCCGGAAATGCTGCCGTAGACGATACGCGGATTGACCTTCTTCACCGCCTCGTAATCGACGCCGAGCTTGTATTTGACCGTGGATTTGTAGTTCTCGACCACCACGTCGGCGGTCTTGGCGAGGTCCATGAAGATCTTCAGTCCCTCGGGTGTCTTCAGATTGAGCGTGAGACTGCGCTTGTTGCGGTGCAGGTTCTGGAAGTCCGGCCCGTCGCGGCGGCTGCCGGTCACGTCCGCGCCGGCGCCGGGCGGCTCGATCTTGATCACGTCGGCGCCCCAGTCGGCAAGCTGGCGCACCGCGGTCGGACCCGCTCGGTGTGCGGTGAGGTCGAGTACCTTGAAGCTGTTCAGCGGCAGTCGGGGCGTGGTCATCGGGCGATCCTTCCGGGCATGGGGATGAAAGCTGCGGCAGTGTGCGACGCCCCGGAGTATGGCACCCGAACGCGCCGGCGAAAAGGCGCGCAGGCGGAGCGGAAGAACTGGCCAGGCTCGGAGCCTGGCCAGTTTTCCGGAGCCGGGCCCTTTTCTACGTCAGGTGCGTTGCAACCGGGCAGCGGCGGGCCGGGCGAGTGCCCTCGCGCAGCAGCGTGGCTGTTGCGCGAACCGCGCAAGGAGGGCAGCATGTGGCGCGAGTTCTTGAGGAGGAGCCCATGGCAGCACTGGATCATTCCGCTTACGTTTTTCGCGGCAACGCGTATCGCAATCTTGCCGATTTGGACGCCTGGACGCGGCAGCGCGAGGAAGCCGCGCTCGAGCCCGATCTGCCGATCATCGATCCGCACCATCACGTCTGGGACAACAGGCAAGGCCGCTACCTGATCGACGGGCTGGCTGCGGACGTGGCGAGCGGCCACAACGTCGTCGCCACCGTCTTTATCGAGTGCGGGACCACGTATCGTGGCGATGGTCCGGTCGAGATGCGGCCCGTGGGTGAAGTCGAGTTCGCCAATGGCATCGCCGCCATGAGCGCGAGCGGGCACTACGGCAAGGCGCGGCTGTGCGCCGGCCTAATCGGACACGCCGACCTTACCCTCGGCAAGCGCGCGCAGCCGGTGCTGGAGGCGCTCATCGCTGCGGGCAATGGGCGACTGCGCGGCATCCGCCACGGCGTGACCTGGGATACCGGCAATGCGGCCCGGTTCGGCCGGCGCGAAGTGCCGCAGCATCAGGTATTGGATCCGACCTTCCGCGAGGGCTTCGCCTGCCTGCAGCCGCTCGGGCTCACGTTCGAATCGTGGCAATTCCATCCGCAGCTGCCCGACGCGGTCGATCTGTTGCGCGCGTTTCCGGAAGCCAACGTGATCCTCAACCATGCCGGTGGACTGCTCGGCATTGCTCCGCACGACGGCAACCGCGACGAAGTGTTCGCCATCTGGCGCGGGCATATGCGCAGCCTCACGCAGTTTCCGAACCTCAGCGTCAAGATCGGCGGACTCGGCATGCTCTATTGCGGCTGGGATTTCCACCTGCGCGACATGCCGCCGGGATCCGAGGAGCTGGCGGCGGCCTGGCGTCCCTATGTCGAAACCTGCATCGAGCTCTTCGGTGTCGAGCGCTGCATGATGGAAAGCAATTTCCCCGTGGACAAGCAATCGTGCGGGTACGGGGTTTTGTGGAACGCGTTGAAGCGCATCACGCAGCATTGCTCGGCGGCAGAGAAAGCGGCGCTCTATCGCGACACGGCCGCGCGCGTTTATCGGCTTGCCGTTCAGTAGTCGTAAGCAAGCCATTCCGGCGAAGGCAGGAATACCGGATCGTTCCGATCTTCCGTCCGCGGGGAGGTCGCCTCCGTCACAGCGGGAGGTTGCCTCCCGTCATAGTGGGAATGACGCAATATCGCCGGCAATCGGCAATGGAGGAGCGCACCATGACGATTCATTTCGGGGTCCTGATCCCGTCGACCAACACGACGACCGAGACCGAGTACTCGCGCTTGCCGCCGGCCTACCAGGCGCACTACGCGCGCGTGCGCACGAGCACGCCCGGCCGGCCGTTCTCGCCGGGGCGCGAGGAGGAGGTCACGTATCAATCGGAGCTGCTCGCCACGGCCAAGGTGCGGATGGTCGCGCTTCTGCAGACCTCCGCCAGCCTCTTCGCCGACGACTACGACGAGGCGACGATGAAGCGCATGCACGCAGCCGCGGGCGTACCCGCGACCACCTCGGCGCTTGCCGTCGGCCGTGCAGTGCGCGCGCTCGGCGCACGCCGCATCGCGCTCGTGTCGCCGTATTCGCCCGAAGTCAACGAGCGCGCTCGCCACTACTTCACCGGCAAGCACGGGCTCGACATCGCAGCGCTCGACGGCTTTGCCGCCACGGATTCGTACGCGATCGGCAAGCTCGGTCCCGAGAATGCGCGCGCAGCGTTCGTGCGCATCGATCGGCCGGACATCGACGCCTTCGTCGTGCCCGGCGGCAATTTCGCCACCATGGCTTCGATTGCCGCGTGGGAAGCGGAGTTCGGCAAGCCCGTGGTGACTTCGAGCCAGGCGTTGCTATGGGCGGTGGCGCACCAGCTCGGCGGCGAACGCCTGGCGGGATTCGGCCGCTTGCTCGGCGAGCTGCCGCCCGGGTAGCCAGCCTCGTTCCAGCTTTCGAGCGTGGCGGTTCGGCGCGCCGTACGGAGCGCGTTTGGAGAAGCTCGTTCACATTGCGGGCAAATGAGCTCCAGCCTATGATTGCCCGTGCCCGACGCATCTGTGGTTTTGGAAACCGCGCAACGATGACATGCGGGTATGCGGCCCCGTTCTCGACTGGGAGGAGGGAAAGGAATGAGAAGCATGCATTGGATTACGGGGCTCGCGCTGGTGGCGTGCGGGACGAACGCTGCTGCGCAAGCGACCAAATTTCCGATCAAGCCGGTGCGCATGGTGGTGGGCTTCTCCGCCGGCGGCGCGACCGACATCATCTCCCGCGCGCTCGGGCCGGGCCTGTCCGAGGGTCTCGGGCAGTCGGTCGTGATCGAGAACCGGCCCGGGGCGAGCAGTCAGATCGCCGGCGATGTGGTCGCCAAGAGCCCGCCCGATGGTCATGTCATCATGATGACCACGCAGACGCTGATGACTTCGGTCATGATCGAGCGCAAGACCTTCCCCGACATCCTCAAGGATTTCGCGCACGTGGGGCTGGTGGCCACGAGCACGCTCATCCTCGTGGTCAATCCGTCGTTTCCGGTGAAGTCGGTGAAGGACTTGATCGCGCTCGCCCGCTCGCGTCCGGGCGAAATCAACTACGCTTCGGGCGGCGTCGGCACCACCCCGCATCTTTCCGGCGAGCTCCTGGCCACCACGGGCAAACTGAAGTTCGTGCACGTTCCGTACAAGGGCGAGGCGCCCGCGCTGACCGACATCATGGGCGGTCACGTGCCGTTCATGTTCAGCAACGTATCGGCGTCGAGCCAGTTCGTGAAAAGCGGCAAGCTGCGCGCGCTCGCGAGCACGGGTCTGAAGCGCTCGCCCGCGGTGCCCGATCTGCCGACTATGGCGGAGTCCGGATTGCCGGGCTTCGAGGTGGTCGGCTTTTTCGGTATCCTCGCGCCGGCCAAGACGCCGCCGGAGGTGGTGAGCCGCCTCAACGCCGAACTCGTCAAGGTGCTGGCGCGGCCCGATATCAAGAAGCTGTACGCTTCCCAGGCGCTGGAGCCCGGGAACATGTCGCCATCCCAGTTCGCGGACTACATCAAGGTCGAGAAAGGCCGCTGGGGCAAGCTCATCCAGGAGGCGGGGATCAAGTAACGTCGTGGCGGCGCGCGTTCCTCTGCCCGAGAGACGGACGCGCACCATGAACCGCCTGCAGTGCGCACGTTCGTCCCGCGCGTGCAAATCCTGAGCTTCAGGATCAGGCGGCCGGAGTAACATTCGAAGCGGTATGCGATCCGCCGAGCGCCGACTCGAACCTTTTTCCACCGACATCCCCGCACGGCTCGACCGCCTGCCGTGGAGCCGCTTCCACTGGCTGGTGGTGCTGGCGCTCGGCGCGAGCTGGGCGATCGACGGACTGGAAGTCACGCTCAAGGGTGCGGTGAGCGGCGTGCTGCAGGACCCGGGCACGCTGGGGCTCACGAGTACCGAGATCGGTTTCGCCGCCTCGTCGTATCTGCTCGGCGCCGTCATCGGTGCGCTCTTCTGCGGCCACCTCACGGATCGCCATGGGCGCGCGCGGCTGTTCTTCATCACCATGACGATCTACCTCACGGGAACGATGCTGACCGCGTTCTCGTGGGATTTCGTGAGCCTGTGCGCCTTCCGGGCGATCACCGGATTCGGCATCGGCGGCGAATACGCGGCGATCAACTCCGCCATCGACGAGCTCATTCCCGCCCGTGTTCGCGGGCGCGTCAACCTCATCATCAACGGCAGCTTCTGGCTGGGCGCCGTCGCGGGGTCGGCTGCGACCGTGGTGCTGCTCGATCCCGCGATCCTGCCGGTCGACGTGGGCTGGCGGCTCGGCTTCGCCATCGGCGCATCGGCCGGATTCCTGGTGCTGTTTGCGCGCCGCTTCATTCCGGAAAGTCCGCGCTGGCTCGCGATCCACGGCTATCCTGTTCGGGCCGAGGACACCGTGGCGGGTATCGAAGCACGGGTGGTGCGCGAGACGGGCGCCGCGCTTCCTGCCGCGATGGAAGGCCCGATCTTGATTCGGCCGCGTACCCATACAGGCCTCGGCACCGTTTTTCACACGATGTTCGCCCGCTACCGGCGCCGCTCGGCACTGTGCTTCGTATTGATCACCTCGCAGGCGTTCCTCTACAACGCCATCTTCTTCACCTATGCGCTCGTCCTGACAAGCTTCTACGCGGTGCCCTCGCAGCACACAGGGATCTACCTGCTGCCGTTCGCGGTCGGCAATTTTCTCGGTCCGCTGCTGCTCGGCCATTGGTTCGACAGCGTGGGCCGGCGCGTCATGATCGCCGCGACCTACGCGCTGTCCGGCCTGCTGCTGCTCGCCACCGGCTATCTGTTCCTGGAGGGCATGCTCTCCGCGCTCGCGCAGACGCTGCTCTGGAGCATCATCTTCTTCTTTGCGTCAGCCGCGGCGAGCTCGGCTTATCTCACCGCGAGCGAGGTCTTCCCGCTGGAATTGCGGGCGCTGGCGATCGCCGTGTTCTACGCGCTCGGCACGGCGGCGGGCGGCGTGGCGGCACCGTGGCTGTTCGGTGCGTTGATCGGCACCGGCGAGCGCCTGGCGGTTTTCTGGGGCTACGCGCTCGGCACCGTGCTCATGCTGATCGCCGCGGCGGTGGCATGGTGCTGGGG
>JBOIEI010000760.1:0-1602 GCA_050741055.1 Burkholderiales bacterium
GTCTTGTTGCCCTGCCTACCCCCTCCGGCGCGGGAAGCCTGGAGAGCTATATCCAGACCGTGAACCGCTTTCCCCTCTTGACCCAGGAGGAGGAAACGGCCTACGCGCGCCGCTACAGCGAGCACGACGATCTCGACGCCGCGCGCCGGCTGGTGCTTTCGCATTTGCGGGTCGTGGTGGCCATCGCACGCGGTTATCTCGGCTACGGCCTGCCGCAGGCGGACCTGATCCAGGAAGGCAATATCGGCCTCATGAAGGCGGTCAAACGCTTCGATCCCGAGCGCGGTGTGCGCCTGGTGTCTTTTGCCATGCACTGGATCCGGGCCGAGATCCACGAGTTCATCTTGCGCAACTGGCGCATCGTCAAGATCGCGACCACCAAGGCGCAGCGCAAGCTCTTCTTCAATCTGCGCAGCCTGCGCCAGGGGCTCGGCACCCTCGGCGACGCCGAAGTCAGCTCGATGGCGAAGCAGCTCGGCGTGAAGAAGCAGGAGGTGATCGAGATGGAAACCCGCCTGGGCGGGCAGGATGTCGCCCTGGAGCCGGTGGGCGACGATGCCGACGAGGGCTTGAGCCCGATCGGCTACCTGCGCGATCCGGCGGCGGAACCGTCCAAACTGCTGGAAGATGTCGAGTCCGAGCACCTGCGCAAGGAAGGGCTGGAGGCGGCGCTCGAGTCGCTCGATGATCGCAGCCGGCGCATCATCCAGGCCCGCTGGCTGCGCGAGCAGGATACCGCGACGTTGCATGAGCTGGCAGCCGAGTTCGGGGTATCGGCCGAACGCATTCGCCAGATCGAGCAAAAAGCCATTGCGCGCATGCGCTCAGCCATGGGCGAGCTGGTGGCGGCGTAACGCGCTTCACCAGAAAAAAAGCAGGCAGCCACCCCGCAAGAAGGCAGGGATCGTTTCCCTGCCTTTTTTAATCCGCAATCCGTTCAGAGCAACAGCCGGATGTCGTGGACGAGGTCCTCGACCGGCTGATCGTGGCGCACGAACAGCCGCACGCGGCCTTCGGGATCGAACACGAACGTGCCGGAGGAGTGGTCGACGGTGTATGTGTCTGGCGTCTTGCCGGGCTGCTTCTGATAGACGACCTTGAACTCCTTGGCCGTGCGCGCGATCGCGGCCGCATCGCCGGTGAGACCGACGAAATGCGGATTGAACGCCGGCACGTAGCGCGACAGCACCTCGGCCGTATCGCGCTCGGGATCGACCGTGACGAACAGAACCTGCATCCTGTCCGCATCGTCCCCGAGGCGCCTGGAAACCTCCGCGAGCTTGGCCAGCGTTCCCGGACACACGTCCGGGCAGTGGGTGAAGCCGAAGAACACCACGACCACCCTGCCGCGGAAATCGGCCAGGCTGCGCGGTTTGCCGTCGTGCCCGGTGAGCTCGAGGGTGCGGGCGAATCCGGCGCCCGTGATGTCGGTCGCGCGGAAGGTTTCTGGCGCGCAACCGGCCAGAAAACTCACCGCGACGAGCAGTGCCGGCAGCAACCTGGCGCGCATTACAGCGGCAGATAGTGATCGGTGAGCAGCGCCGCAAACAGGGCCGACAGGTACACGATCGAGTACCGGAACGCCCGCCGCGCCAGCGCGTC
>JBOIEI010000761.1:0-7299 GCA_050741055.1 Burkholderiales bacterium
GCTCCTATGAATCCGATTCAAGTCGGCCTGAAAAACGATCGCTTGATTCTACCGTGCTGCGCTTCGATACTGGTTTCCGACGAAACCGGATAGGCGACAGGAAAGAAGGCGACACTCATGGCACTCACGCATCTGCTCGGTTATCCGCGCATCGGCGCGCGGCGCGAGCTCAAGTTCGCACTGGAGCGCTTCTGGTCCGGCGCAGTCGCAGCGACCGAGCTGCTCGACACCGGCCGCCGGCTGCGGGCGACACACTGGTCGCGCCAGCAGGCCGCAGGCATCGACATCCTGACCGCGGGCGACTTCTCCTATTACGACCCCATGCTCGATCTGATTGCGCTCCTCGGTTGCATTCCGGCACGCTTCGGAGTGGACGCCGGCGCGCTGAGTCTGACGGACTATTTCACCCTCGCGCGCGGCAACGACCGGCATCCGCCGCTGGAAATGACCAAGTGGTTCGATACCAACTACCACTACCTGGTGCCCGAGCTCGGCGCCGACACGCGCTTCGACGGCGGAGTCGACTGGTATTTCGACGCGGTTGGCGAATGCCGCTCGCGTGCGCGCACCGCGAAGGCCGCGCTGGTCGGCCCTATCACGTTCTTGCGGCTCGCGAAGTGCCTCGATCCCGGGTTCGATCGCCTGCAGCTGCTCGAGCCGCTCACGCGCGCGTACGCCCGGGTACTCGAACGCCTGGCAACGCTCGGCGTCGACTGGGTTCAGCTCGACGAGCCGGTGCTGGCGACCGAGCTGGCGCCCGAGTGGCTCGCGGCCTATGCACAAGCCTATTCGGCACTCTCGGGTCGCGGGCCGCGCATTTTGCTGGCGACCTATTTCGGCGGCGTCGGGGACCATGCCGAAGCCATCGCGCGCTTGCCGGTGCAAGGGGTCCATCTGGACCTGGTGCGCGATCCGGCGCAGTTGGCTGCGTGGCACAAGCTGCTGCCGCCGACCTGGGTGCTCTCGGCTGGCGCGATCGACGGACGCAATGTCTGGCGCACGGATTTGCGCGCCGCGCTCGCGCGGCTGCGCCCGGTGCACGAAGCGATCGGCGACCGGCTCTGGATCGCGCCTTCCTGCTCGCTCTCGCACGTGCCGGTGTCTGCAGCACAAGACGAGGGCATCGATCCGGAGATCGGCGCATGGCTCGCGTTCGCGGACGAGAAGCTGGCAGAGCTCGGGGTCCTCGCTCGTGCGCTCGACCAGGGCGAGGCATGCGTTCGCTCCGAGCTGGAGGCGGCCGATGCGGCGGCTTCATTGCGGCGCGCAAGCCCGCGCGTTGCGGACCCGGCCGTTCGAGCCCGCATGGCGGCCGTAGCGCCCGCCATGACGGAGCGCAAGTCGCCCTTCGAGCAGCGCATCCGCTTGCAGCGCGAGCGGCTTCGCCTGCCGCTCTTCCCGACCACCACCATCGGCTCGTTTCCGCAGACCGCGCAGATCCGGGGCGCTCGGGCCGCGCTCAAGCGCGAGGCGATCGGCACCGAGGCCTACCAGGCCGCCATGCGCTCCGAGATCGAGCACGCCGTGCGCTGTCAGGAGCGGATCGGATTGGATGTTCTCGTTCACGGCGAGGCCGAGCGCGGCGACATGGTGGAGTACTTCGCCGACAAGCTTGCGGGCTTCACCGCGACCGGCAACGGCTGGGTGCAAAGCTACGGCTCGCGTTGCGTCAAACCGCCGATCGTCTTCGGCGACGTGAGCCGGCCGGCTGCGATGACGGTCGAGGAATCGGTCTACGCGCAATCGCTCACCGAGCGGCCGATGAAAGGCATGCTGACCGGCCCGGTCACGCTGCTGCAGTGGTCGTTCGTGCGCGACGATCAGGCGCGGGAGGCGACGGCAGTCCAGATCGCGCTCGCGATCCGCGACGAGGTGGCGGCGCTGGAACGGGCCGGCATCGGCATCATCCAGATCGACGAGCCGGCGATTCGCGAAGGTTTGCCGCTGAAGCGCGCCGACTGGGGCGCGTACCTTGCGTGGGCAGTGCGCTCGTTTCGTCTCGCGGCCAGCGTGGTCGGTGACGAGACCCAGATCCACACCCACATGTGCTACTCGGAATTCCGCGACATCCTGCCTGCTATCGCGGCGATGGATGCGGATGCCATCACCATCGAGACGTCGCGCTCGCACATGGATCTGCTAGACGACTTCGCGCACTTTCGCTACCCGAACGAGATCGGGCCGGGCGTGTACGACATTCATTCGCCGCGTGTGCCGAGCGTGGACGAGATGGTCGCGCTGCTCGACAGCGCCGTGGCGGTCATTCCGGCGCAGCGCCTATGGGTGAATCCCGATTGCGGCCTGAAGACGCGCGGCTGGCCCGAAGTCGAGCCGGCGCTCGCGAACCTGGTGGCGGCGGCGAGGCGGATGAGGGAGCGCTTCGCGGCGGGGCAGGATTGAGCGCTTTCGCCGACCCGGTGAACGCCCGATGCGCGGCATCGCATCGGGCCACATGCCGGCGAAGGAGGCAGGGTGGTGTGGTCGAGGAGGGGAAAATCGCTAGAGTTTCGTCCCGCGCAGCCGCAACGCGTTCGTCACCACGGACACCGAGCTCATCGCCATGGCGGCCGCGGCGAGCATCGGCGAGAGCAGCATGCCGGTGATCGGGTAGAGCACGCCGGCCGCAATCGGAATGCCGAGCGCGTTGTAGGCAAAGGCGAAGAACAGGTTCTGCTTGATGTTGCCCATGGTCGCGCGCGAAAGCGCCATCGCACGGGCGATGCCGCGCAGGTCGCCCTTGACGAGCGTTACGGCGGCGCTTTCCATCGCCACGTCGGTGCCGGTTCCCATCGCGATCCCGACGTCCGCCTGGGCCAGTGCCGGCGCATCGTTGATGCCGTCACCCGCCATGGCGACCTTGCGTCCTTCGCCTTGCAGGCGCTTCACGTGGTTCGCCTTGTCCTCGGGCAGCACTTCACCGATTGCGCTGTCGATGCCGAGCTGGCGCGCCACCGCGTCGGCGGTGCGCTGCGAATCACCGCTCAGCATGACCAGCCGCACGCCGTCGCGCTTCATCGCGCCGATCGCCGCCGGCGTGCTCGCCTTCACCGGGTCGGCGATGGCCGCCATGGCGACGGCGGCGCCGTCCACGGCGAGAAATACCACCGTCTTCGCATCCGAGCGCAGCGCTTCGGCCTTCGCCCGCCATGCATCCGTCTCGACCCCGCGCTGGTCGAGAAACGCCCGGCTGCCGACCAGAACGCGATGGCGGTCCACGGTCGCTTCGACGCCCAGTCCGTTGAGTGCCTGAAAATCGCCCGCGCGATGCAGCTCGAGCCCGGCTTCCTTTGCGCTCGTAACGATGGCGTGCGCAATCGGATGCTCCGAGGGCTGCTCGGCCGATGCGAGCAGGATCAATGCCGCATCGCGCGCGATACCGCTCGTCTCCAGGTCGGTGAGCGACGGGCGGCCGAGCGTGAGTGTGCCGGTCTTGTCGATCACCACCGTGTCGATGTCGCGCATGCGCTCGATCGCGTCCGCGTTGCGAAAGAGAATCCCGGCTTTTGCGCCTTCGCCCATCGCGACCGTCATCGAGATCGGCGTGGCCAGCCCAACCGCGCAGGGACAGGCGATGATGAGCACGGCCACCGCGTTCAGCAATGCGAAGGTTGCGGCCGGCTGCGGGCCGAAGAACCACCAGACGAACGCGGTTACGGCCGCGATTGCGACGACGATCTGGACGAAGTAGGCCGCGATGCGGTCCGCGAGACGCTGGATGGGCGCGCGCGTGCGCTGCGCTTCGCCCACCATGTGTACGATACGGGCGAGCAGCGTGTCCGAACCGACGCGCTCGGCGCGCATGACGAACGAGCCGGTCGCATTGACCGTGCCGCCGCTTACCGTGTCGCCTTCCGATTTGGCGACCGGCACGGGCTCGCCGGTCAGCATCGCTTCGTCGATGCGGCTCGCGCCGTCGGTCACGACGCCGTCCACGGGAACTTTGTCCCCGGGCTTGACGCGCAGCCGGTCGCCGACCGCAACCTGGTCCAGCGCTACCTGCGTTTCAGCGCCGTCGTCGCCCACGCGCCAAGCGAGGTTAGGGGCGAGGCGCAGCAATTCTCCGATCGCCGCGCTGGTGCGACCCATCGCGCGCACCTGCAGCAGGTCGCCGAGCAGCACCAGCGTCACGATTACCGCCGCCGCTTCGAAATACGTGCCGACGGCACCGTCGTGACTGCGAAACTCGTGCGGGAAGATACCCGGCGCGAACACCGCCGCCAGGCTGAACGCATAGGCGAGGATCACGCCCAGGCCGATCAGGGTGTACATGTTGGGCGCTCGGTTGGCGATCGAGAGCCGGAATTTGCGCAGGATGGGCCAGCCGACCCACAGGACCACCGGCGAGCCGAGCGCGAGCTCGACCCAGCCGCGAGCGCGCGGTGAAAGTCCGAACGGCTCGGCGAAGCCCATCATCGGCGCCATCGCCAGAATCACCAGCGGAATGGAGAGGGCCGCGCCCAGCCAGAAGCGGCGGGTGAGATCGTTGAGCTCCGTATCGTCCGCCTCGCCGCTACCTGCGACCGGTACCAGCGCCATGCCGCAGATGGGACAGTCGCCGGGCGCGTCGCGCACGATCTCGGGATGCATGGGACAGGTGTATTGCGCCCCCGCAGGCGCCGGCTTAGACGGCCTTGCTGATTGCGGGTGCACGTACTCCTCGGGGCTCGCCTCGAATCGCGCCAGGCAGTGGGTGCTGCAGAAGTAGTAGTCGACGCCCTGGTACGCAGCCGAGCCGGCGGCCGAACTCGGATCGACGCGCATGCCGCAAACGGGGTCGACGGCGGTCGTGTCGGTCGCTGCGCGTGTATCCAGCGCATGATGCTCGCGCCGGTCGGATTTCATTTCTGGCTCGGGAGTCTTGTGTCGGTCCATCCAGGCAGTCTAAACGCATCGCTGCCGCAAGGCTCTGGAAAATTCGCGCATGGCTCGCGGATTTGCGCCGTTCGTCGCATAACCCCGGCGCGGTTGCGCTTGCCCGGTTGCGGCACGTTCCCGCTTTCCATTAGACTCATGCGATGTTCCCATCCTGGCTGGTCCGGCTCGTTCTCGCGACTGCGCTCGGCGTGCTGCCGTTGCAGGGGTTCGCCGAGACCGTTCACGTCTTCCTTTGCCAGATGCAGGAACACGCCGGAGCGCACGCTTCCCCCGGCGCTCACGCGTCCCACGACCAGCATGCGCACGGACATGCCGGCGCAAGCGATGCACACATGGGTCCCGGTCATGATCACGCGGTTGCTCATCACATGCCGGTTGCGGATCGCGCGGATGCCTCCGACGGCGCAGCCACCGAGGGTCACGCAGGCCACTTCTGCTGCGACGTGGTGGTGCCGGCGCTGCCCATCGCCGCCATGACGGTTGCCAAGTCCGACTTTCCGCGGCTGCAGCCGGCGCGCGAAGTCTTGCACCGCTCCGCCTTCCTCGAATTTCCGCAGCGTCCACCGCTGCTCTGATCCTCGTCGTACGTCGCTAGAACTGCGGCCGATCCGGCGCTTTCGCGCCGCCTGCCTGCCTGCTTGCAACAGCAGCACTTGATCGACGAGGACAAGATGAAACCGTACACCGTATGGGCCGTGCTCGGCGCGCTCGCGCTCGACGCGGCTGCCCAGCAGCAATCCGCCGCGACGCATCCCGGCGATCCCGCGGCGCGCGTGCCGCAGACGAGTTACCGCTCGGCATTCGAGGGCTATGTTCCCTACCGGGAGCAGGCCCTCGTGCCATGGCGCGAAATCAACGACGAGGTCGCTCGCATCGGCGGCCACGCCGGCATTTTTCGCGCCACGGTCCATGGTGGGCACGAGCATGCCACGGTCGCGAAGCCTGCGGTTGGGGGAGGCGCGAGCCACGCCGGCAAGGATAGGGACCCGGTGCGCGCGCGAGGTACGCCGGATGCGCCGGGGAGCGGCGGCCATGGGCATTGAGGCGAGAATCGTGACGGCAGGGCTCGTTTCGGCGAGAAACGCCATCGTCCTCATGGCCACCCTCATGCTCGGCGGGTGCGCGAGCTTTTCCAGCGACGGGGGCCTCGACGCGGTTGCGAGCGCAACTGCCGAGCGCGGCTTGAAACCGCGGCCGCAGTGGGTCCGAAGCGAGGACGATGGCAAGCGGGTGCGCGCTTCGGTCGCGAACCTGCTGCAGGTGCCGGTGGGCGTGGATGCCGCGGTCGAGATCGCGCTCCTGAACAATCCCGGCCTGCAGGCCGCTTACGCCGATCTCGGCATTGCCGAAGCGGATCTCGTGCAGGCGGGGCGGCTTGGCAATCCCGGATTTTCCTTCGCGCGCCTGCGACGCGGGGACGAGCTCGAGATCGAGCGCACGTTCCTGTTCGATGTGCTGGGGCTTATCACGATGCCGATTCGCACCGAGCTGGAGCGGCGGCGCTTCGAGCTCACCCAGTCGCGCCTGACCACCGAAGTGCTTCGAGTTGCCGACAACACGCGCCGCGCCTGGTATCGCGCGGTATCCGCGCGCGAAAGCGACCATTATGCCGAACAGGTGCAGGCAGCGGCAGAGGCGAGCGCGGAGCTCGCACGGCGCATGGCGGCCGCCGGCAATTTCAGCAAGCTCGATCATGCGCGCGAGCAATTGTTCTATGCCGAGGCGACAGCTCAGCTCGCGCGCGCGCGGCAAGCGGCATTGCTCGAACGTGAGCGTCTCACGCGGCTGCTCGGACTGTGGGGAGCCGACATCGCATTCGAGCTGCCCGAGCGGCTGCCCGATCTGCCGCGGAGCGCGCGGACCATCGCCGACATCGAAACGCAAGCGTTACGGAGCCGATTGGACGTTCGTGGCGCCATGCAGCAAGCGCAAAGCCGCGCCGCCGCGCTCGATCTTACGCGGGCGACCGGCCTGGTGAGCGTGCTGGAGCTCGGCTACCAGCGCAACAGCGAGACCGGGCTGCCGCACCAGACCGGCTACGAGATCGAGCTGCGGCTGCCGATCTTCGACTGGGGCATGGCGCGCAATGCCCGGGCGGAGCAGCTCTACATGCAGGCAGTGAATCAGGCTGCCGACATCGCCGTGAAGGCACGCTCGGAGGTCCGGGAGGCTTACTCGGGCTACCGCACGGCCTTCGACCTGGCGAAGCACTACCGGGACGAAATCGTGCCGCTGCGCAAGCGCATCTCGGAGGAGAACGTGCTGCGCTACAACGGCATGCTGATCAGCGTGTTCGAGCTGCTCGCCGACGCCCGTCAGCAAATCGTAGCCGTCAACGGCTACATCGAAGCGCTGCGCGACTTCTGGTTGGCCGAATCGGCGCTCGAGCTGGCCATGACGGCAACATCGCCCGGCGCGCCGTCC
>JBOIEI010000762.1:0-5385 GCA_050741055.1 Burkholderiales bacterium
CGCGTTGACTGCGACCGGTCAGGTGATCGAGACCGGCAGCCCCAGTTGCATCGTGTTCGCGGCCTAGCGCCGCCGGTGTGGTCTTACTTGCCGCTGCGCACTCCGACCTTCTTGAATATCTGCGCCAGGCGCGTGGCTTCGGCCTTGATCGTGGCCGTGAACTCTTCCGGCGAGCTGCCCACGGTCTCGACGCCGGAATTGAGGAACCGTTGCTTCATCTCCGGCGTTTGCAGGACGTGCACGACCTCCTGGTTGAGCCGCGCGATGATCGCGGCCGGTGTTTTCATCGGCGCCCCGAAGCCGTAGACATGCAGTGACCGCACCGAATGCCAGGTGGCGCTCGGATTCAGGGTATTCTAACCACTCCACGCTGCGGAATCGCTGATGTATTTCGACCTGCGCCTGTGGGCTATGACTGTGGGTTTGCGCGCGCGCATGGCGCTCGGCGTACTGCTGGGGCTCGTGTCTCTGTGCGCCGGCATCGCGCGCTTCGTGTTTCTCGGCCGCTTGCTCGTGCTGGTGCTGCAAAGCACGCCCCTGGACGAGCTTACCGCGCCCGCGCTGGGCGTCATGGCTGCCATCGTGCTGCGCGCGCTGCTCGAACGTGCGCGCCTCGCACTGGCGCATCGCACCGCCGCGCGCGTGCAGGCGCACTTGCGCGAACGCCTGTTCGAGCGCGTGCTAGCGCTCGGTCCCGGCTGGTTCGCCGGCAACCGCACCGGCGGTGTCATGCTCTCGATCGTCGACGGCGTGGAGCAGCTGCAGACGTTTTTCGGCCAGTACTTGCCGCAGCTCATGATCTCGGCCTGTGCGCCGATTGCCATTTTCGCGGTCATCGCGTGGTGGGATCTGCCGGTCGCCGCCGTAATGCTGGTGGCCGCGGCCAGCGCGCTGGTATTGCCGGGTCTCTTGCATCGCCAGAACCGGGCGGCGGCGATCGCGCGCTCACGCGCGTTCAAGGCCTTCGGCGAGGAATTCCTGGACGCGATGCAAGGCTTGCCGACGCTGAAGGCGTTCGGTCAGAGCAAGACCTATGGCCGCATGCTCGCCGACAAAGCGCGCACGCTCTCGAACGACACGATGTGGGTGCTCGGCTTGAGCGTGATGACGCGCGGCATCACCGATATTGCGATCGCAGTCGGTGCCGCGGCCGGGCTGGCGCTCGGCGTCTACCGCGTCTCGAATGGATTGATGGGCCTGGAGGCGCTGCTGATCGTGCTGATGGCCGGCACCGAGATCTTCCGGCCGCTGCGCGACCTGCGCGCCGTGTTGCATCAAGGCATGGTCGGCCAGTCGGCCGCCGAGGCCGTTCTGGGTCTCCTCGGCGCCAAGAGCGACGCGCCCGTCGCGGGACCGGAGCGATTCGCGCTCGCTCGAGCCCGCGCCTCGATCGAGCTCGACCATGTCGGCTTCGCTTATCCGGGGCGTGCGCGGCCTGCGCTCGACGGCGTTTCGTTCTCGGTGACAGCGGGCGAGCGGATCGGCATCGTCGGGCCGAGCGGGGCTGGCAAGTCGTCCATCGTGCGCCTGCTGCTGCGGTTGTACGACCCGACCTCGGGGGCAGTGCGGATCGGCGGGCGCGATCTGCGCGACTTCGATCCGGCCGACATCCGCCGTTACATCGCGATCGTGCCCCAGGACGCGTATCTGTTTCACGGCAGCGTCGAGGAGAACCTGCGGCTCGGCAAGCCCGATGCCAGCATGGCAGAAATGGAAGCCGCGGCGCGCGCGGCCAATGCACACGAATTCATCGCCGCGCTGCCGCAGGGCTACGAGACCGTGATCGGCGAGCGGGGCACGCGGCTGTCCGGCGGACAGCGCCAGCGGCTCGCGATCGCGCGCGCGTTGCTGCTCGATGCGCCGATCCTGGTGCTGGACGAAGCGCTGTCGTCGGTCGATGCCGAAAACGAGGCGCTCATCCAGCAGGCGCTCGAGCGCCTCATGCGAGGCCGTACCACCATCATTCTGGCGCATCGGCTGTCGAGCGTGATCGGCTCGGATCGCATCCTCGTGCTCGAACGCGGCCACTTGGTGCAGAGCGGTCGCCACGCCGAGCTGATCACCCGCGAGGGTCCGTATCGACATCTCATGGGCGCTCAGGCGGCGGAGCAAAAAGGTGAAACAGTTGCCACCGCATCGGCGCACGCACGTGCGCGGGATGTCGAAGAGAGTGACGGAGACAGGGATTCTGCGGGCGGCGAATCGCCCGCGCTGCGGGTGCGCGACCTGGACGCGGATGCGGCTGCCGTGGGCTGGAAGGAAACGTTGGCATCGCTCGCGCGCTTCATCGGCCCGTGGCGCGGCCAGCTCGCGGCGACCACGCTCTCCGGCATCGGGCGCGTGGTCGCGTTCATCGCCGTGGGCGTGCTCGGAGCGCTTGCCATGGCGGCGGTGAAGTCGGGCTCGCCTGCACAACTCTGGGTGATCGCGCTGTTGATCGTCGCGCCGCTCGCGGGGCTCCTGCACTGGCTGGAATCCTGGCTCGCGCACGACATGGCGTACCGGTTGCTCGCGCAGATGCGCATCGACCTGTTCGCCCGGATCGAGGCACTGGCGCCGGCGTATCTGCTGGAACGGCGCTCGGGCGACCTGGTGGCGCTCGCGACTCAGGACGTGGAAACGGTCGAGTACTTCTTCGCCCACACGGTCGCACCCGCGATCGTCGCGATCTTGATTCCCTGCTCGGTGCTGCTGTGGCTCGGCGTGACGGCATGGCCGCTCGCGCTGGCGCTGCTGCCGTTTCTGGCCTATGCCGGATTGACCCCGGTGCTGCGCCGGGGGCGGGTGGATGAAATGGGCTCGCAGGCGCGGGCGGCGCTGGGCGCGCTCGCCGCGCATGTCACCGAAACCATCCAGGGCCTCACGGAGCTGACCGCATTCGGTGCCGCCGCCACCCGGCAGGCGCAGTTCATGACGCTCGTTCGCCGCTACCAGGCGCTGCGGCTGCGGCTGCTGGACGACCTTGGCCGGCAGTCCGAGGCGCTCGAGATCGCAACCGGCCTGGGCGGCCTGGCCATTGCCGTGACCGGCGCGGCGCTGGTCGCGAACGGGATGCTCGATCCGCTGCTGCTGCCCATGCTGGTGCTGGTCGGGGTGGCGGCATTCCTGCCGGTTTCCGAGATCGCGCAGGTGAGCCGGCAGCTCGCCGACACCATTGCTTCGACCCGGCGCCTGCACGTCGTACACGACGAGCCGGTGCGTATCGTCGACGGCGAGTCGGCGAGTCGAGTGCCCGCGATGGTCTCAGTCGCTTTTTCCAGCGTGCGCTTCACGTATCCCGGCCGGCTGCGTCCGGCGCTCGCCGAGGTGACTTTCGAGGTGGCCGCCGGTGCGACCGTGGCGCTGGTGGGCGCATCGGGTGCGGGCAAGACCACCATCGCCAACCTGCTGCTGCGCTTCTGGGATGCGGACGCCGGCGCGATTCGCATCGGCGGCGTGGACTTGCGCGATCTGCCGGTGGACGAATTGAGACGCCACATCGCCCTGGTTGCCCAGGACACGTATCTGTTCAATACCACGCTCGAGCAGAATATCCGCATCGCGCGCCCCGATGCCGGCGACGCCGATCTGGCGCAGGCGATCGAGCATGCGGCACTGACCGAGTTCGTGGCGAGCTTGCCCGAAGGGTTACGCACCCGCGTCGGCGAGCGCGGTGTTCAGCTCTCCGGCGGTCAACGCCAGCGCATTGCGATCGCACGCGCATTTCTGAAGGATGCGCCGGTGCTGATCCTGGACGAAGCGACCTCGCATCTGGACGCCATCAGCGAAGCACAGGTGCGCTCGGCGCTGGTCTCGCTCATGGCGCACCGAACGACGATCCTCATCGCGCATCGGTTGTCCACGATCCGCAGCGCCGACCGCATCCTGGTGCTGAGAGAAGGCCGCATCATCGAAAGCGGCACGCATGCGGAATTGCTTGCGCGCCGCGATTTCTATGCGCACCTGGTGGAGCGGCAGATGACGAGCGTGCGGGAGCGTATCGCCGTATAGCGCGCCAGGCCCATGCCGCAGCCGGCGGCGGAAGCCCGCCCGCTAAGGCAGGACGCGAATGTTCCGGCCCGGAGTCTTTGCCGTTGCGCAAGATGAAGGTACGATGCCACTGAAAAGGGCGCGCGCTCGGCGATCGCACTGGCGGATCTCGGCGCCGAAGCACGCTCGATGACTCGAAGTCAGCCACGGAGGACAGCGCGATGGCCAAAGCCTACTGGATTGCGTTCTACCGCCAAATCAAGAATCCCGATGCATTTGCGGCCTATGCCAAGCTCGCGCCGGCCGCAATCCAGGCATTCGGAGGACGTTTCGTTGTCCGCGGGGCGCCAGCGAAAGTGTACGAACAAGGCATTGCGCAGCGCGTGGTGATGATCGAGTTCGACAGCGTGGACAAGGCGATCGCCGCGCACGACTCGCCCGCTTACCAGGAGGCGCTGAAGGCGCTGGGCGACGGGGTCGAGCGCGAGATCCGGATCGTCGAGGCATTGAGCTAGAGCTCGATGGGCGGCGGCTTGCGCGCAGCCGGTCGATCCAGAAACCACGTCATTCGCGCAACGGCGGGAATCCAGGTCGAACCCAGTTGCCTGGGCTCCCGCGTGCGCGGGAGCGACGGACCCACGTCATTGTGCGGGCGCCACGACTGCGGTAAGCGCCCGATGCTTGCGTACCGGAATTCAACTTGAGGAGCTCTGCGATGGCGCAACCCGTCGATCCGAACGAAGTCCTGATGACCGGGGAGAATTCCTTCATCCGTCTTAGCCTCGATGGCGGCCAGACGCTTTCTTCGCGCGTGAGCCATTGGCGCGTGCTGTGGTGTCCCGCGGGCGCGGGTCATGCGCTGTTCGTGACATCACCCCTGATCGACGGAGCCGTGCAGATCTACAGCGACAACATCGCAGTCGCGCGCTGGCTGCAGGCTACGATCGAGACGCTGCTGTTTCCGGCGTTCGCGAATCTCGAGCTGCCCGTCATGGAGGCCGAGTTCGAGCGCAAGGGCGATCCGCGCTCTTCGGTGGTGGAGACGATCGCCACCGACGTCGATCGCATCGTGCTCACCTGGTACGACTGCATCGAGCCGTTCGTGCTCACCATGGCGCCGGGCATGGGCAACCGGCCGCTCGGCGTTTTCAGCACGTTCTTCCCCGCGCGCTCGGCCCAGCTCGAGATCGCGGGACGGTTCGCGCCGGGCGCACCCTGGATGGAGATGCGGGGCGACCGGCAGTCGACGACTGCGTGCCTGGCGTGGTCGGAAACCTGGATGAAGCCGCGCGGCTAGCTTTTCAAACGGGGAGGGCGCATGAATCTGGAGCTCGAGGGCAAGGTAGCCGTCGTCGGCGGCGCGAGCAAGGGGTTGGGCCGCGCGTGTGCGCAGGTGCTGGCCGAGGAGGGCTGCAA
>JBOIEI010000763.1:0-6487 GCA_050741055.1 Burkholderiales bacterium
GTCGCGACGATCTGCGGATCGGTCCAGCCGTGTGCGCGCAAGCCCGCGATGTCGGTTTCGGTCATCTCGCCCGGAGTGCGGCTCAGCTTCCAGGCGTAGTCGAGGAGCGAGCGTTCCTTCGCAGACAATCCGGCCTGGCTGTAGTCATCCAGGATCGCCTGGGCAAACGCCGGGTCGCCGGTCACCTCCGCCAGCAGCCTCGCATGCGCGGGCCCGCCGAACTTCGACCCATTGGCAACGCCCGCCACGGTGGCGATCATTTCGGCCAGGCGCCGATCGATGGAGCGACAGGCGTAGTTGTCGTCCGGATAGAACCAGGCGAAACCCTCGATCACCAGCGGCTCGCCCGCCATGACCGAGCGTATCGCCGGTATGCGCCCGCCGCGGGTGGCGAGAATCTTGTCGTACGCTCGTTTCAGGTCGCCGGTGGCTTCTTCCGCGGGTGCGATTGCGATCCAGGGTGCGTTCGGCATGGGGTGGTCACTCCAATCTGCGTTATGCTGAACGGCGATTGTAGCCAGTATGTGGAAGCGCCCCTCACCCCGCGGGAGAGGGAAGACAAGCATTCCCATTGCGGCAAACGTACAAGGTTTGGGACGTGAGGGAATGCGCGTGTCAGGTGATAACAAAAGCTCGACAGGAGGAGGAATGACGGTAGTTCGATGGCAACGTGCGTTGGTGGCCGGCTGCTGCGCCGGCTTGTCGGGCGCACTCGCGGCAGCCGAAGCCGCGCAGTCTTATCCGCAGCGGCCGGTTCGGATCGTCGTCAACGTGAGCGCCGGCGGCGGGGTCGACACCACGGCACGCGTCGTCGCTCAGCAACTCAATTCGGTATTCAAGCAGCCGGTCGTGGTCGACAACCGCACCGGCGCGGGCGGCACGATCGGCATCAACCTGGTGGCCAAGGCGGCACCCGACGGCTACACGCTGCTGGTGTGCAGCAGCGGCATTGTCACCAATGCCGCGTACAAACCGCAGAACTACGATCCGGTGCGCGATTTCCAGCCGGTCAGCAATCTCACGGCCACCCCGTACATCGTCGTGGTGTCGCCTTCGCTTCCGGTGCATTCGGTGAAGGACCTCATCGCACTGGCCAAAGCCAAGCCGGGCATCGTCACCTACGCGACTTCGGGCGTCGGCGCCATCACGCATTTCGGCGCGTCGCTCCTGCCGCTGCTCACCGAAACGCGCATGGTGATGATCCCTTACAAGGGCGTGGCGGATGCCTATCCGGCGGTGGCGAGCGGCGAGGTGAACTGGATGATCGGCGCCACGATTTCTTCCATGCCGCTGGTCAAGGCGGGGCGCCTGCGCGCGATTGCGATCACGTCCGCACAGCGCAGCAAAGCGCTGCCCGATCTGCCGACCGTGGCCGAGAGCGGCGTGCCGGGCTACGAGGTGCTCGGATGGTTCGGCATGTTCGCCCCCGCAGGCACGCCGATGGCGATCGCGGAGAAGCTGAATGCGGAGGTGAAGCGCGGGCTCGCGCGCTCCGACTTCGTGCGCATGGCGACGACGCAGGGCGCCGAGATCCTGGCGAGCTCACCGGAGGAGCTCGCGCGCGTGGTCAAGACCGAGGTGAACGTCTGGGGCAAAGTGGCACGCAGCCTGAAGTCCGAACAATAGCGGCAACACGCGACGTGCTCGTTTTGCCACGACCAGGATCTCCGACGAAAGGCAAGCGATGAGCGACTGGAGCAAGGTGACCCGCCCGATCCCGGTGCCGAACGAATGGACCCGTCCGTTCTGGGAAGCGGCCAAGCGTGGCGAGCTGGCGCTGCAGCGCTGCCAGCGTTGCGGGCATTTCCAGCATCCGCCCTACGCGACCTGCGTCAACTGCATATCGACCGAGCTCGCGTTCGAGCCCGTGCGCGGGCAGGGCGCGATCTACGCGTACACGATCATGTACCACACCGGGGACAAGCGCTTCGCGCCGGCGGTGCCGTATGCGAGCATCATCGTCGAGCTGGACGATGCGCCCGGCGCTTTTCTCGCCGGCAACCTGCTCGGCGCGCCGTATACCGAAGCGAAGGTCGGTCGCCGGGTCGAGGTGGTATTCGAGCCGCTGAACGACGAGATCACGCTGCCGCAGTTCCGGCTGGCGGGCGATTCGCCTCGGAGTTGAAGGAACGATCATGTGGGAAAACCGCTGCAAGATCGCCGTGAGCGGCGTGGGCTATTCGAAAGTCACCCGCTCGGCCGACGTGCCGCTGGCGGCGCATGCGCTGGAGGCGGTCAAGGGCGCGGTGGAAGACTCCGGTCTTACGCTCGCCGACATCGACGGGCTCGCCACCTATCCGGAGCTCCCCGCGACCGGCCACGCCGAGGTCGACGGCATCTCGGTCGTGTCGGTCAACTGCATGATGGCGATGCTCGCGCTGCCGAATCTCGCCTGGCATATCCAGACCGGGTCGGTGAATATCGGGGGCGCGGTTCAGCAGGCCGTAAACGCGCTGCTCGCCGGGGTGTGCAAATACGCGGTGGTCTGGCGCGCGATGCACAACCCCAAGGGTACGTATCAGAATCTTCCGGGCATGCAGGCCCAGGGCGCGACCCAGTTCACGGCGCCCTATGGGTTCGGCGGCCCGGGCCAGGGCATGGCGGTCGCCTACACGCGCTGGCTGGAGCGGCACAATCAGAGCCGCGAGAAGATGGCCACGCTCGCCGTGACGCAGCGCCGCCACACGCACAAGAACCCGCATGCCTACTTCTACGACATTCCGCTGACGCGCGAGGACTATCTCAATTCGCGCATGGTGGCCTATCCGTTCTGCCTGTACGACTGCGATCTTCCGGTACAGGGTGCGGTCGCCATCGTGCTCACGACCGCCGAGCGCGCACGCGATCTGAAACCTCGGCCCGCGTATCTGGCGGGCTATGGCCAGCGCCTGCACTTCGAAGTGGCGGGGCGCATCGGCAGCCTCGCCGACTACATGCTGGGCGGGCGCAGCTCCGCGCAGCTCACCTGGGAGCGCTCCGGCTTCGGCCCCAAGGACGTCGACGTTGCGCAGATCTACGATGGGTTCTCGGCATCCGTCATCTACGGGCTCGAGTCGTACGGCTTCTGCAAGGAAGGCGAGGCGCTCGATTTCATCCAGGATGGCCGCATCGAGCTCGACGGCGAGCTGCCGCTCAATACCTTCGGCGGCAGCCTCGGCACCGGCCGCATTCACGGGCTTTGGCATATCATCGAGGGCGCGCTGCAGGCCGCGGGCCGCGCGGGCGAGCGGCAGGTGAAGGACGCGAACGTCTCCTTCGTCGGCGCGAGCGCTCCGATCGTGACCGGAACCACTTTCATCTTCGCGAGGGAACCGTACTGACTGAAGTGATGTCGTTCCCGCTCCGGATAGAATCGCTCGGAAGGTAGACTGCGGCGGCAGCCGGGACCGATGCCAGAGTATTCTGATTGCCGAATTCTGATTCGCCGGACGACGCCGATCTCTCTGCATCGCAAGGAGGCTTCATGCTGATCGTCGACTCGCAGATTCACATCTGGCAGAACGGCAAGATGAGCGCGCACCATCGCCAGGTGCCGACCTATTCGATCGACGACGCGCTCGCGGAAATGCGTGAAGCCGGCGTCGATTGCGCCGTCATCCATCCGCCCAGCAGCCTGGGCGAGGCGGTCAATGCGTATGCGGTCGAGGCGGTTCGGCTGCATCCGAGCAAGTTCTGCATCCTCGGCCATTTCAATTTGCAGAGCCCGGAGCGCGAGCGCATCGTCGCCAACTGGCGGCAGCGGCCGGGCATGCTCGGCTTTCGCTTCACCTTCAACCAGCCGCACGAAAAAGCGTGGTGGACCGACGGCTCGCTCGACTGGTTCTGGCCCGCGTGCGAGAAGGAGAACCTGCGAGTCGGCTTGCTCGCGGGCGGCGACAACATGGCCGCGCTGGCGAAAATCGCCGAGCGCCATCCGGGGCTGAAACTCCATATCGATCACCTTGGGCGCGGCGGCGGCGGGCGCGGCGTGAAAGATGACCCGGTGTTCGCGAACCTGGACGCCATGCTGGCGCTGGCGAAACAGCCCAACATCGCCGTGAAGATGTCGGGCGCCCCGAGCTATTCGACCGACCCGTATCCCTACAAGAACATCCACAAGCACCTGCAACGGATCTTCGAGGCATTCGGGCCCGACCGCTGTTTCTGGGGAACGGACATCACGCGTATGCCCTGCACGTACCGGCAGGGCGTGACGATTTTCACCGAGGAGCTGCTGTGGCTCAAGGGCCGCGATCTGGAGCGGGTGATGGGCGGGGCGGTGGTGGATTGGCTCGGCTGGAAGCGCCCGGCGCAAGCCTGAGCCGGATGCATCGATGCTTGCGTCACGAACGCAGCGCGGAGAGCAAGAGTTTCCCTCCTGGCAAGAGTGAGGACGGCTTTGGCGGACACTTATTGAGAATCCGATAAATGGTTGACAACCGTTTGATACCTTCGCGCGTTATGTCGACAGTCGTTTTGTCGAGGAGCGCGCATGGGCAAACGGGATCTGCAAGCGATCGAAGCGCGTCGCATCGAGGGTGCACGGTTGTTGAAACGCAAAGTCCCCCAAGCGGAGGTTGCGCGGCGCTTGGAGGTCAGCAGGCAGGCGGTGAGCGTATGGGCGAGGCAATTGGCAGAAGCGAACGGCGCGGTGAGCCGGCTCAAAGCCAAGCCTCTGGGTCGGCCAATTCGGCTGGATGCTACGCAGTGCGAGCGGTTGCGCCAGATGCTGTTGAACGGAGCGCTCGCAGCAGGCTTTCCGACGGAATTGTGGACGATCAAGCGGGTGCGCGCGTTGGTCAAGCGCGAGTTCGCTGTGGCATACAGCAACACGGGCGGTTGGGAACTGCTGCGCTCCCTGGGCTTTTCTCCACAACGCCCCGAGAAGCGCGCGCTGCAGCGCGACGAGCAAGCCATCAGCGCCTGGAAGCGCAAGACTTGGCCTGCGCTCAAAAAAAAGCCCGCCGCGAGGGGCGAACGATCGTCTTCGTAGATGAATCTGGGCTCTCGGAGAAATGTCCTGTGACTCGAACCTGGGCGCCACGCGGACAGACCCCCGTGATCCAACAAAGCTTCACCTGGAAGCAGATGTCGGCGGTGGCCGGCCTGTCGTGGTGGCGCTTCTATTTCCGCTTCTTCGACGGTGCGATCAAGAGCGAGCAGATCATCGAATTCTTGAGCGCGCTCAAGCGCCAGATCGGAAAGCCGCTGTTGATCATCTGGGACGGAGTCGGAATGCACAAGAGCCGGCGCCTTCGTCAATGGCTTGAAACCCAGGCCGGCGCCTTCGCTATCGCCTTCCTGCCACCGTATGCGCCCGAACTGAACCCCGTCGAAGCCATTTGGGCGTACCTGAAGAAGCACGAGATCGCGAACCTGTGCCCGAGCACTCTTGCCGAGGTGAGCGACTACGCCCGCCGCAGGCTCAGGTCGATGCAACGCCGACCGAAGCTGATTCATGCGTTCTGGCAACAGGCTGAGTTGGCGTTCTAGCATGTCAATTACTTACCGGATTCTCAATAGGAGGCCGCATGGATCATTTCGACCGGCTGGAAACGCGCGACCCGGCCAGCCGCGAGCGCGCTCTCATGGCCGCGCTGCCCGGTCTCATCCGCCACGCGCAAACGAACGCGCCCGGCTTCGCCGAGCTGCTGCGTGGTGTGGATGCGGGTGCGATCACGAGCCGCCCAGCGCTCGCGCAGTTGCCGCTTGTGCACAAGGGCAGCCTCAAGGACCTGCAGCGCGCCGCCTTGCCGTTCGCCGGCTTTGCAGCGGTGCGCACGGCCGCACTCGCTCGCATCTACGCTTCACCCGGCCCGACGTACGATCCCGAGGGCCGCACGCCCGACTACTGGCGTTTCGCGCGGGCGCTCTTCGCCGCCGGCTTTCGCAGCGGCGACCTGGTGCACAACTGCTTTGCCTACCACATGACGCCGGCCGGGTTCATCGCCGATCTCGGTGCGCAGGCGCTCGGCTGCACGGTGTTCCCCGGCGGTACCGGCAATACCGAGATGCAAGTGGCGGCAATCCGCGATCTGCGCCCGCAAGGCTATGTCGGCACGCCGAGCTTCCTGCGCATCATCGTCGAGAAGGCCGACGAAATGGGCGCCGACATTTCGAGCCTCGAGCGCGCGTTGGTCGCCGCCGAAGCGCTACCGCCGGCGCTGCGCGCTCAGCTCGATGCGCGCGGCATCCGTACGCTGCAGTGCTATGCGAGCGCCGATCTGGGCCTCATGGCCTACGAATCGCAGGCGCGCGAAGGCATGATCGTCGACGAAGGACTGATCGTGGAGATCGTGCGTCCCGGTACCGGCGAGCCGGTCGGCGCGGGCGAGGTGGGCGAAGTGGTGGTGACGAGCTTCACCGAGGCGTATCCGCTCATCCGTTTCGCGACTGGCGACTTATCGGCCGTGCTGCCGGGCGCGAGCCCGTGCGGGCGCACCAACATGCGCATCCGGGGCTGGCTCGGACGCGCCGATCAGGCGACCAAGGTGCGCGGCATGTTCGT
>JBOIEI010000764.1:0-5920 GCA_050741055.1 Burkholderiales bacterium
TCCTCGGCGAGCTCCCCGGGATCGAAGTCGATCGATTCGAGCTGCATCTTGCCCGCCTCGATCTTGGAGAAGTCCAAGATGTCGTTGATGATCGTGAGCAGGGCCTCGCCCGAGCTGCGGATGTTGCGGGCATAGCGGGCCTGGGTGGGCGCGAGGTTGCCCTCCAGCAGCAACTCCGCCATCCCGAGCACCCCGTTCATCGGGGTGCGGATCTCGTGACTCATGTTGGCGACGAATTGGGACTTCGCCCGGCTCGCGGCTTCGGCCACTTCCTTGGCGCTCACCAGCTCCGTAGTGCGTTCGGCGACCTGGCGCTCGAGCTCGTCGCGGTGTTGCTTGAGCTCGGAATCGCGGCTCGCGATCGCCGTGCGCATGTGGTTCAGCGCCTGGCCCAGAACCCCGATTTCATCGCTCTGGCGAATCGAGACCGACTGGGTGTAGTCGCCGCGCGCGATGCTGCGCGCGACTTGCGCGAGCGCGGAAAGCGGGCGGGTGATGCCGCGCGCGATCAGCACGCTGCCGGCGAGCGAGGCAAGCACCCCGGCCAGCACCAGCGTGAGCAGCGTGCGCCGCAGCGGCTCGAACGGCGCCAAGGCCTCGTGCATGGATCGTTGCAAGGTTGCGAAGATCGGGCCTTGCGGCGTCGACCCGATCGGGACGAGCACGGTTTCGAACTCTTCCGCCCCAAGTACGGCGGTATGCGGTAAGGCGGTGCGCGCGTCAGGCGCAGCCGAAGCCGGCACGGAGGCAAGCTCCGCGCGCAGCGGCTCGCGCAGCTCCGGGGGCAGCGTCGTAGCCACCAGGTCGGGTTGGTCGGCGGCGCGCGGGATGAGGAACGAGACCTCGAGCGAGGTGAGCGATTTGAGATCGCGGGCGACCTTGTCGTCGATGGTGAAGCCGACCGCGACCCAGGCGATCGGGTCGGGCGCGAGCACGGGCACCACCAGCATCTGCACCAATCCGGTATCGAGCGCCACGATGGCGGAAGCCTGTCCGCTGGTTTCGGCAGTGCGCAGCAGCTCGGCGAACGGGAAGGGCGTGCCGGGGGCTCCCGAAGGCCCGGTGGCCGCGACCAGCATCCCGTCGAGGCCGGCCAGCATCACCACGCTGGCATTGACGCGGTGGCCGTGGTTGCTCAACGCGGAGGCGATGGTGGGGCGGTCGTTGCTCGCCACCGCCTTGCGGAAACCGAAGTCGACCGACAGGACTGCCACCGTGTCGGCGAGATGCTGCTGGCTTTGCTGCAGCAGGCGCTCGAACACGCGCGTCCCGGTAGCGAGCTCGGAGCGCGTCTTCATGCGCGCGTTGGCGTTGATCGCCGCGTCGATCAAAACGAACCCGCCGCCCTGCACGACAAGCAGCAGCAGGACGAGGAAGGCAATGATTCGACTGCGTAATGTTCGGATTCGCATGGCCCGCACGCTGATCCTGCCCGAGGTCGGGTGCGGTTCCGAAATGCGCAGCCTGCCACGGACGGCTCGAACGTCAACGGCGCGCAATGCGGCATTCTTGAGCGTGGAAATGCCGCGCAGGGGTTTTCAGCGTGGTGCGGTCACGTTGAGTGCACACTGCACTGCGAGGGACAGTTCAACCGTCTATCAGGGTGACCCATATGTGATGCAACCCCTCCGGTAGTTGACTACACTATCCTCGCTACCCAGGAAAGAGGCGCTCATGGGGTTACTCGATCAGAATCTCCCGCATCAGCTTCTCGACGTTCTGGCACCGGCATTTCCCGGAGATCCGCATGTTCCTTTCCGATCCTGAGTCCGGGTGTCTGGAGATCGATTGATTGCCCCTTTTCGCTTCTGGGTTGGGCGTCAGGCAGGCGATGGTGCCGCTCCGCTCGCTGTCGCGGGGCCCTTGATCTCGACCCGATTGCCTTCGGGGTCGCGGATGTAGAACGAAAGGCCGTCGCCCTCGGCGCCGAAACGGGTGCGCAGCTCCGCCGGCGCTACGCCGAGCGCTTCGAAGTAGCGCGTCAGCGCGTCCACGTCGAACGGATCCACTCGCAGGCAGAGATGGTCCATGTTGCGGCCTTCCGCGCCGGCGGCCGCACCGCCGGCCCGCCCCAGCGGGCCGTCGAGCGCTACCAGGTCGATCATGGCGAGCCGCGAGCGCAAGTGCATCAGCCCCAGCGCGTCGTTGCGCTTGGCGACTTCGAACCCCAGGCCCTTGCAGTAAAAATCGTGCATGGCGGACAGGTCCTTGCAGCGAAGCACGATATGGTCGATCCCGAGTACACGAAACGGCGTCATGGCGGCCTCCGCGAACGCGCGCATCCAGATGCGGACGGCCAGTTTAGCAACGAATCGCGCTCGCCACAGGAACGCGCACACTAGCAACGAATCGGTGTCGCGAGCGCGACGCCTCATACAACGGCGCTACGCGCCCGGTGTAGAATCGATCCGCCATCTTTGTCCGGACTTTGTCGCTGCAAAGCGCCAGGCACGCCACGAGAGGAAGCAGATGATCACACCCATCAACGTCGGCATCATCGGCACCGGCTGGTGCGGCGGCATTCGCGCCACCGCGTGCAAGGCCAATCCACTGGTGGACGGCCTCTATATCGCCGAGATTCGGCCCGAGCGCCTGGCCGAAGTCGCGAAAGAAGTCGCCCCGCGCAAGGCCACGAGCGAGTGGCGCGAGCTGCTGGAAGTGAAGGAGATCGACGCCTTCTTCATTTCCGCTACGCCGGAGACGACGCATTTTCCGATGGCGCGCGAGTGCCTGCTGGCGGGCAAGCACGTGTTCCTGGAGAAACCGATCGCGCTCGAGCTGCACGAGGCCGACGAGCTCATCCAGGTCGCCCGCGAGATGAAGGTCAAGTTCACCATCGGCTACTCGCAGCGCTTCAACCACAAGTTCGCCTACGTCAAGGAGCGCCTGAACGACGGCACCCTCGGCACGCCGATCTCGGCGCTGGTGAGCCGCCATATCGCGCGTTCGCTGGGCAACAAGATCAGCGGCCGCACCAAGCTCTCGCCGGCGGCCATGGAGGCAACCCACGACATCGACTACATACTGTGGCTGCTGGAGCCGAGGAAGCCGGTGAAGGTCTATTCGCAATGGGTCCATGGCGTGAAGAAGGACACCGGTGTGCCCGATTGCCAGTGGATCACCATCACCATGGACGACGGCGTGGTGTTCGTGGTCGGCGCCGGCTGGATCCTGCCGCCGGGGCATCCGAACTTCTCCTGGTGCTGGATCGAGTTCGTCGCCAGCGAAGGCGCGGTCTTCGTCGACAACACGCACCGCGACTGCGTCATCACCACGATGAAGGACGGCGCCCGCTTTCCGATGTCATCGATGCCGGGCGAGTTCGTCGGCCATGCCTACGCCGGACCGATGGCGCCCGAAACCGACCATTTCGTGCAAGCCTGCGCGCTCGACCGGCCGGTGCTGGTCACGCCCGAGCAGGCACGCACGGTGATGGAGTGTTATCTCGCCGCCGACATCTCCGCCGAGCGGGGGGAGGCGGTCGCGCTGCCGCTGCCCGAAAGCCGCAGCGCCTGAACGTTCCGGGAGTTTGCACATGCCGAAGAAGCAACCGAAGAAGATCGGCCTCGCCATCGTGGGTGCGGGCCGGGTGGGGCTCATTCGCGGCGAGCTCGCCGCGCGCCATCCCGAAGTCGAGTGGATCGGCATCGCGGAGAAGAATCCGGAGCGCGCGCAGATCGTGGCCGAGAAGGTGGGCGCCGATTTCGTCACACAGGATTTCCGCGAGTTGCTCGCGCGGCCCGAGGTCAATGCAGCCGTCATCGCGACCGACGAGCACCTGCACGTCGATCCGGTCGCGGCCGCGGTCGAGCGTGGCCTGCCGATGCTGATCGAGAAGCCGCTCGCCACCGAGCTGGCGGCATCCGAGCGCGTGATGGCGCAGATCGAGAAGTCCAGGGTGGACGCGGTGGTCGGATATACCCAACGCTTCCGCCGCCGCTGGCTGGTGGCGAAGGAGAAGGTGTCGACCGGCTCGCTCGGCGAGGTGACGATGGTGACCTCGCGCGCGTTCATGAACCGCCTGGTCGCGATCGACAACTACAAGCGTACCGACAAGCCCGAGACGATCTCGCCCATGGTCATCTCGGGCACGCACGCGCTCGACGTTGCGATGTGGCTGCTCGAAGGAAAGACCGCGATCGAAGTCTATTCGCGTTCGGTGGACAAGGCGCTCGGCCCCAAGTGGCGCGGCATCGACGGCACCGCCAACATCATCACCTTCGACGACGGCACCGTGTACCAGTCGGTCATCTCCTGGGCGCTGCCGGTGGTGTGGCCGGGCGCGGTCTACAGTCTCGAGATCGGAATCGTCGGTGTCGAGGGCGTGCTCACGATCGACGATACGCACCGCGACATCGTGCTGGCAACGGAGAAGATCCAGACCGAAGGCTATGCGCCCGACAGTCGGCGCCACGTCGACTTCCTCACGAGCTACCCGGTCGGGGACATGGCACTCGGCGAGCTGCGCGGGCCGATGCGCGAGGAGACCAACTCGTGGCTGAACCGTGTGTCGGTCGGCGTGCCGACACAGCACGCCACTGCCAAGGAGGCGCACAACCGGCTCATGCTTACCAAGGCAATGGACCTTTCCGCGCGCCTGAAGCGCGCGGTGCCGCTTCCGATCACGGCGGAACAGGAAAAGCGAGGGGTGGCTTAGCACTTCTTTTGCCGACAAGGAGGCCGGGACGCGCAATGCGCGGACGGAGTGGTCAATAGACGAGCTGGTCGACGAAAGCGCCCGCCAGGCGCGACAGACGAAGAAGGAGGTAAGGCAATGGCGAAGTTCGCAGCGAGCATCGCGGTGGCCGCGCTGGCCCTTGGCGCGGCATTACCGGCAGCAAGCCAGGGGAAAGGCGAAGCATGGCCAACTCGCCCGGTGCGCATGATCGTGCCGTATGCGCCGGGCGGCGCAACCGACATCACCGCGCGCCACGTCGCCAACCGTCTCACCGAAATTACCGGCCAGCCGGTGGTTGTGGACAACCGCGCCGGCGCTTCCGGCACCATCGCCATCGAGCTCGCCGCCAAGTCCACGGCCGACGGTTACACGCTGCTGGTGGGCAACGTCTCGACCAACGCGATCAACGAGACCACCTTCGCGCACCAGCTGAAGATCAAGCCCTCACAGGCGTTGAGCGGCGTGACCAACCTCATCGAGCTGCCGCACATGTTCGTGGCCCCCAGCACCGTACCGGCCAAAAACATGCGCGAGTTCGTCGCCTGGGCCAAGACGCAGAGTGGCAAGGTCAACTTCGGTTCCTCGGGTGTCGGCAGCTATCCGCACCTCGACGGCGTTCGGCTAGCGCGTGCCGGTGGCTTCCAGGCGACGCATGTTCCTTACAAGGGCGGCGCGGCGCAGATGCTGCCCGGGATCGCCGCGGGTGAAGTGCAGTACATGCTGATCAATCTCGCTTCCGGCTTGTCGTTCGTGCAGAGCGGACGCATCAAAGCACTCGCGGCGACCACGGACAAGCGCCTGCCGCAGTTGCCCAACGTGCCAACAATGGCGGAATCGGGGCTTCCCGGCATCGGCACCAATGCATGGAACGGCATGTTCGCGCCGGCCGGCGTTCCGAAAGGCGTGCTCGCGCAGATCCACGCGCGCGTGCATTCGCTCATGGAGGCGCCGCAGATGCGCGAAACGCTGTCGAAGAGCTTCATGAGCGTGGTCGTGAACGACTCGCCCGCGGTATTCGACAAATTCGTTCGCGCGGAGGTGGAGAAGTGGGGCAAGGTCGTGCGCGAGAACAATATCAAGGTGGAATGACCGGAGTCCGGCCGCATGGATTTTGCACTGAACGAGCAGCAGCGCGAATGGCAACTGCGAGCGCGCCGCTTCGCCGCGGACGAGATCCGACCGATTGCGGCTGCGCGCGACGCGATCCAGCATCCGCGCGAAACCTGGGATTGGGAGATCATC
>JBOIEI010000765.1:0-3193 GCA_050741055.1 Burkholderiales bacterium
GCTGCCCGCGCCGCAACGGCGGCGCCTGCTGCCGATTCCGCAGCCCCCGCGGCCGGGCCTTCAGCGCCAGCGCAACCGCCTGCGCAAGCGCGTCAAAGCCCACCCGCGCAGCGCGAGAAAACCGATCTCCAAGCCGATGTCGTCGTGCTGGGCGCCGGACCCGGCGGTTACACCGCCGCTTTCCGCGCCGCGGACCTCGGCAAGAAGGTCGTCCTCGTCGAACGCTATCCCACCCTGGGCGGTGTTTGCCTCAATGTCGGCTGCATACCTTCCAAGGCGCTGCTGCACATCGCCAAGGTGATCAGCGAGGCTGAGGAGGTCGGTGCTGCCGGCATTCGCTTCGGCAAGCCGCAGATCGACCTGGCGAAGTTGAAGGGATGGAAGGATGGCGTGGTCGGCCGGCTCACCAAGGGCTTGTCCGGGCTCGCGCGCCAGCGCAAGGTCGAGGTGGTGCAGGGCACGGGCAAGTTCGCTTCACCGCACAGCCTGCGGGTCGAAACGGCGAACGGCGCGAAGACCATCGGCTTCGACCACTGCATCATCGCCGCCGGCTCCGAATCCGCCCGCGTCCCGGGGCTGCCCTACGACGACAAGCGGCTGGTCGATTCGACCGGCGCGCTCGAATTGGCGAGCCTGCCCAAGCGCATGCTGGTGATCGGCGGCGGCATCATCGGGCTCGAGATGGCGACGGTGTACGACGCGCTGGGCACCCAGGTGAGCGTCGTGGAGATGATGGAGAGCCTCATCCCCGGTGCCGATTCCGATCTCTTACGTCCGCTCAGAAAGCGCATCGATGCCCGTTACGAGCAGATTCTGCTCGGGACCAAGGTCGCGCGCCTGGAGCCGTCGGCGAAGGGACTCAGCGTGCATTTCGAGGGCGCAAGCGCGCCCAAGCCGCAGAACTTCGACGTCGTACTGCTCGCCGTGGGCCGCCGGCCGAACGGCCATACGCTCGGTCTGGACGCAGCCGGGGTCAACGTCGATGCACGCGGCTTCATCCCGGTGGACCGGCAGCTGCGCACCAACGTCGGTCATATCCATGCTATCGGCGACGTCGTGGGCGACCCCATGCTCGCGCACAAGGCGACGCACGAGGGTAAGGTGGCCGCCGAAGTCATCGCCGGGCACAAGGCATCCTTCGATGCGCGCACCATTCCTTCGGTCGCCTACACCGATCCCGAAATCGCCTGGATGGGAATGAGCGAGGCACAATTGAAAGCCGCCGGCACCGAGTACGACAAGGCGGTGTTCCCATGGGCGGCGAGCGGGCGGTCGCTTGCGATGGGACGCGAGGACGGCATGACCAAGCTCCTGTTCGAGCGGGGTAGCCGGCGGCTCTTGGGCGCTGGCATCGTCGGCCCGAACGCCGGTGAGCTGATCGCGGAGACGGTGCTCGCGCTCGAGATGGGTGCCGAGGCCGGCGATATCGCGCTCACGATCCACCCGCACCCGACGCTTTCGGAGACCGTGTACTTCGCCGCCGAGATCGCCGAGGGCAGCATCACCGATCTCTACCTGCCCAAACGTTAGCAGCTGGAAAGAGGCCGCGGGAAAGAGGGGCCGGGCTCGGTTTTTTTTTGCAAAGGGCCAGGCTCGATTTTTCGAGATTTGACCCAGGCACTGGCCCGACAAACTCGAGAATCGAGCCTGCCCCTTTTTCCCTTTTTCGCGTTTTGGTGGGCTAGCCGCGCAACGTACGCAGGCGCATGGTGGGCATGGAACGCCCGTCGCGTTCGGCGAGCAGCGTCAGCGCTTCGGTTTCCAGGTCGGCGAAATCGCGTTCGGCGAGTCCGAGAAGCCGCAACGCGTGTTCCAGGCTGCCGAGTGCAGCAGCGTTCGACGGCTCGCCGCGACAGCGGTCGAGCACCCGGTCGCTGAGCACGCCCAGCGCGATCAGACGCACGGCTTCGAGCCGGATCGGCGGCGCATCCAGGGCGAGCACGAAATCCGCGTGATGCCACAGGATCGCGTCGCTCATCTCTTCCGGCAGGTGCCAGTCGCGTGCGAGCACCGCGCCGATCACCGCGTGGTCGACGCCGAAGTGCGCTTTCTCATGGTCGGTGACGCTTGCGCCGTCCGGACAGGCAGCCGTCACCGAGTCGTAGTCGCTGTAACGGCAGATGAGCACGGCGCTGCCGACATCGCGGAACAGTCCGAACGTGTAGGCTTCCTCCCGATGCGCGACCCCCAGAACCCGTCCGAGGAAGCCCGCGACCAGCGCAAGATGCGCCGAAGCCTGCCAGAAGCGCGCCATCGCCGGACGCTCGGAATGCGGAAAGGCCTCGCGCAGAAGCAGGCCGGCGAGCAGCAGCGCGGTGCGATCGAGGCCCAGATAGCCGATCGCCTGCTGCACCGAGCGGGCAGCACTACGCAGTCCGTAGCCGGCCGAATTCACGGTTTTGACGATTCCCGCCGAGGCGGCGGCGTCGCGAGTCACCAAGTCGCCGATCTTGCGCACGTTCGGCGCCTCGACGCGCATCTCGCGCGCGATCTCAGCCAGGATCTCGGGACACGGAGGCAGCGCGAGCGTGCGTACTATCGCCTCTGCCCGCTCTTCCAGGCGGGCGAATTCCGGTTGCGTCATTTCCATTGCGATCGCTTGCGGCCTGACGGCCCGGGTTTCGATCCCAGTGTTACGGCCGTTCGGGGCGGCGGCTGAAGGCTCGCGGCGCAGGCAGCATTGGCGCTTCTTGCTATCCTGCGCGGGAAGATCGGGGAGTGCATGCGGCCGTTGTCGCGTAAGCTGTGCGCCGACCGCCCGACCAAATACGGGGAGGTAACGCATGCAGCGCGGCTGGATTGCATTCATCGTGGGTGGCTTGCTGGGAGTCGCGGCAGGCTTCGTCCTCGGCATCTTCGTCTATCCCTACCTTTTCCTCGCCGACATCGTCGCCACCGAGACGCTCGACCGGCAAAGCGCCGGCGCGCTCGTGGCGCAGGGCCGGTTCATCCACGCCAACCCTTCGGACCCGATCCACTACGGCAAGGGCAGCGTATCGGTCTACCGGGACCTGCTACGCTTGGAATCCGATTTCGAAGTCGGCCCGGGACCGAAGTTCCACGTCTACCTGGTGCCCGAGGCGACCGTGACGACATCGACCCCGGTGGCGCAGACGAAATTCGTCGATCTCGGCCGGCTCAAGGCCTTCAAGGGCAGCCAGAACTACCCCGTGCCGGCCGGGGTGGATCACGC
>JBOIEI010000766.1:0-2897 GCA_050741055.1 Burkholderiales bacterium
GCCGACGTGCTGTTCCTGGCCAATCACGGCGTCATCGTCCGCGGGCCCTCCGTCGCGCAAGCCTTCGACGACCTGTATTACCTGGAACGCGCGTGCACGCTGCAAGTGACGGCGCAAGCCACGGGCAAGCGCCTGCGTATCGTGCCCGAGGAGATCGCCGCCCACACCGCCCGGCAGATGGCGGGCGAATCGCAGCAGGCCCTCTTGCATCTGCAGGCGCTCACGCGCATCCTGGATCGCGAATCGCCCGAATGGCGGCGGATGGATTGATAATGATGGCAGTCATTTTCGAAGTCGAGCCGGCTGCAGGCGCCATGCAGGACTATCTCGATCTGGCCGCCGGCCTGCGCGAGGAGCTCTCGAAGATCGACGGTTTCATCTCGATCGAACGCTTCCAGAGCTTGACGCAGGAGGGAAAGATCCTCTCGTTGTCCTTCTGGCGCGACGAGGATGCGATCCGGCGCTGGCGCACGCTGGAAGCGCATCGCGCCGCGCAGGCGCGCGGGCGCAGCTCGATTTTTGCCAACTATCGCCTGCGCGTGGCCGAGGTTGTGCGCGATTATGGCTTGAACGAGCGCCGCCAGGCGCCCAAGGATAGCCGCGATGCGCATGGCGCATGATGTCCGCGCATGATGTCCGCTTGGCCGAGCACCCATGCTGACTGACACTGCCATCGGCGAACAGATACCGAGCCTGCGCCGCTACGCCCGCGCACTGACGGGCAATCGCGACGCGGCCGACGACCTGGTGCAGGATACGCTGGAACGCGCGCTTTCCCGCAGCGCCCTGTTCCGTCCCGGCGGCAATCCGCGGGCATGGTTGTTCGCCATCATGCACAACGTATTCGTCAACCAGGTGCGTTCGGCCGCTTCGCGCCGCACCGTGTCGCTAGACCCGGATTCGATGGAGGCGGCCGGGCAGGATCTCGCCCACCAGGGCCTTGCCGTGCGCGATATCGAGCGAGCGCTCGCCCTGCTGCCCGCCGAGCAGCGCGAAGTCGTCCTGCTCGTTGCCCTGGAAACCCTGTCGTATGCGGACACCGCGAAAGTGGTCGGCGTGCCGGTGGGCACCGTGATGTCGCGTCTGTCGCGCGGACGTGAACGGCTACGCGGGCTGATCAACGGCGCCTCCGAAACCGCGCCCCTCAAGGTGATCAAGTGAGCCCGGCGCCGCTGCGTGAAGACCTGTTGCACGCCTACGTCGATGAGCTGCTTGCGCCGACCGAGCGCGCGCAGGTCGACAGCTATATCGCCGAGCACCCGGCCGAGGAGGAGCGCGTCGCTTCCTACCGCCGCCAGCGCGAGGTGCTGCGCAACGCATTCGACACGGTCCTGGACGAGCCCGTTCCGGAAAGGATTCGCGTCGATCGGTTCCGCAACCGCTCCCATCCGGCCTGGCGGGTTGCTGCCGCCTTCGTCCTGATCGTGTTCGGCGGCGTGCTCGGCTGGTTGCTGCGCGGCGAATACGCGCCGGCTCAGGTCGAGCACGCGGCTGACACCGAGCTGGTGCAGCGCGCACGCATGGCGCACATCATCTATACGGCCGAGAATCGGCGCGCCGTGGAAGTCGCTGCGAGCCATGAGCAGGACATGATCCGCTGGCTGTCGAAGCGAATGAATGCAGCGGTGCGCGTACCGAACCTCACCGAGTTCGGCTTCAAGGCGCTCGGCGGAAGGCTGCTTCCGGGAAGCGAAGGTCCTGCCTGCCAGATCATGTACCAGAATGCCGAGGGCAAGCGGCTCACGATTTATCTCGCACGCGCCGGCGGCGCCACCAAGCCGGTGCGCTTCGGCGACGACGACAAGGTTCACGTCGTGTTCTGGAGCGACGGCACGCTGGCCTTCGCGGTCAGCGGGGAGTTGACCAACGAGCAGCTCGCCCGCGTCGCCGCCGCCGTAGCGCGCGACTCCCGCACGCGAAGCTGAATAGCTCCTCATCCCTCACGGTCACTTCTCCCTTGGAAAAAAAGACCCAATTCAACCTCTGGTATTTCGTCATCGCCACCATCGCCGTGCTGTACATGGCCGATGCATGGAAGCAATACCGGCAGGTCGAGCCGATTCCCTACAGCGAATTCCAGAACCTGCTCGAGGCGGGCAAGGTGAAGGAGATCGCGATCCTCGACAACCACATCCCGGGCACGCTCGCCGCCCCGGGTCCGGATGGGCGCGACAAGTTCATCACCACGCGCGTGGAAACCGATCTCGCCCGCGATCTCTCCAAGTACAACGTCAAGTTCACCGGCGTCGTACAGAGCACCTGGCTCAAGGACCTGCTCGGCTGGGTGATTCCGGCGCTCGTCTTCTTCGGCATCTGGATGTTCGTCATGCGCCGCTTCGCCGAAAGGCAGGGGCTCGGCGGCGGCTTCATGGCCATCGGCAAGAGCAAGGCGAAGATTTACATGGAAAGCGACACCAAGGTGACATTCGCCGACGTGGCCGGTGTCGACGAAGCCAAGGAGGAGTTGCAGGAAGTGGTCAACTTCCTGAAGTCGCCGCAGGAATACAGCCGGCTCGGCGGCCGCTTGCCCAAGGGCGTGCTTCTGGTCGGCCCGCCCGGAACCGGCAAGACGCTGCTCGCACGCGCCGTGGCCGGAGAGGCGGGCGTGCCGTTCCTGTCGATCAGCGGTTCGGAGTTCGTCGAGATGTTCGTCGGCGTGGGTGCGGCGCGCGTGCGCGACCTGTTCGAGCAGGCCCGGCAGAAGGCGCCTGCGATCATCTTCATCGACGAGCTCGATGCCCTTGGGCGCGCGCGCGGCGCATTCGGCGGCATGGGCGGCCACGACGAGAAGGAGCAGACGCTCAACCAGCTGCTGGTGGAAATGGACGGTTTCGATCCGAGCGCCGGGCTCGTGCTGCTCGCCGCCACCAATCGGCCCGAGATTCTCGATCCGGCGC
>JBOIEI010000767.1:0-20735 GCA_050741055.1 Burkholderiales bacterium
GTCGTCGATACGCTGCGCGGGTACGGCTACAGCGTATCGGTGAACGAACCCTACATCGGCAACGAGCTGATCGCGCGCCACGGAAACCCTGCGCGCGGCATCGACTCGATCCAGGTCGAAATCAACAAGAAACTCTTCATGGACGCAAAAACGTTCCGCAAGACGGCAGACTTTGCGAAGCTAAAGGCCGACCTCGACCGCCTGCTTGGCGTGGTGGCCGAGGACAGCACACGACGCGCCGCGGGCCGCGGTTAGCCTCGCGTTCCTAATTCGCCGTCGCGCCTGAAACCTTCACGACCCTGGCCCATTTCTCGACGTCGCGACCACTTTAGCGAACTCCGCGGGGCTCAGCGTGTAGGCTTTCGCGCCCTGCTTGAGCAGCAGCGCGCGCACCTCGGGCGATTCTAGTGTCCTGAGTCCGGAATTCGCCGCGCAAAAGATGGCGAGAATCGACGCCATACATTGGCGCGAATCCTCGCCAGGTGTCCAACCTGGCTGTGGTTCGCTTCGCGTCTGGCGCCGATTTCGACACTTTTGCCCGCTTGGCCTCAGGGCAAATGTTCGAGATTTCTGCGACGAACCTCGGACTCAGGACACTAGGACCCTCACGATGTCGGCGTTCAATTGCCCGATGATCTCCTGCGGCATGCCCGCCGGCGCGAACACGCCGTACCACGCAACCGCCTCGTAGCCCGGCAGCCCCGACTCGGCGACGGTCGGAAACTCCTTCGCGGGCCCTCAAGTAGCATTGCTCGAACAGAACCTTCGGCGATATCGAGCGTTTGACGGTTGACCGGCCGGCCAATACAGTGGCGGCTGGCGAGGTGCTTTCGGTCTTCCGACGCGCAGCATGGATGACACAGGCGGCAACGGGAGCCACGAGGAGAAGTGGTATGAAGCAAGGCATCCGCATCTACGACACCGACACGCATATCGACCCCGGCGCCGACGTGCTCGAGAAATACGTCGATCCCTCGGCGGGGAGATCCGGCGCAAGCTCTTGTGGGAGAACGCGACCCGCTGCTTCAAGCAAACCTAGGCTGCTCGAGTGCGCCCGAAGTGACATCGCAGGGCGGTCGTCGAGCCTGGAGGCGGGCCGCTACTTGGGTCGCAGGCCGAGATCGCGGGTCAAGCTGGCCAGCACCGCGATCTGGCCGCGCAGGATCGTGTCGTATTCATCGGGTGAGGTCGGCGCGATCACGTAGCTGATGGTCGCGAGGCGCTTCTTGACATCAGGCAGATCGAGAATACGCGCGAGCTCCTTGCTGACTTGATCGAGAATGACGCGCGGCGTTCCCGCGGGCGCCAATATCCCATGCGAAAGATCGGGCCGCTTGAATTCGGCCAGGAGCTCTCCGAGCGCGGGAGTGTCCGGCAGTGCCGGTGCACGCTGCGGAGAGGTCACGGCCAATCCGACCAGCTTTCCTTCCTTGATGAACGGCAGTGTGACGCCCATCGTTCCGACGTGATAGTGGGCGCGCCCTCCCAATAGCTCGATGACTGCATCCGGCCCGCCCTTGAATGCGACTTGTATCGTCTTGATTTCGGTGATGAAGCCGAAGCGGGCGCCGGTCAGATGGCTGGCCGAGCCGATCGCGGACGAGGCGAAGATCAGCTTGCCGGGCCGAGCCTTCGCCGCAGCGATCAAGTCGGCAACCGATCTTGCGTTCAGCGCGGGCGAGCAAACCAGTACATTGGTGCTGATCCCGATATGGGCGACGCCGGTGAAGTCCTTGAGCGGATCGTAGGAGAGGCTTCGCTGCAATACCGCGCTGGTCGCGAAATTGGGCAAGGCGTAGAGCAGCGTGTGGCCATCCGGCGATGCCTTCGCCACGGGTGCCGCCGCCAGCGTGCCCCCGCCGCCGGGCCGATTATCGACCACGACAGGCTGTCCCCAGTGCTCATGCATTTTTTGCCCGATCATGCGCGCGATCATGTCGGGCTGACTGCCCGCCGTGGTCGAGGCCACCAGGCGAATGGGCTTGTCCGGATATTTCGGCTGCCCCTGTGCGCAGGCTTGCGACGCGGCGAACAAGCTACCGACAACGAATGCGATCGCGAGCCCATCACCATATCGAGTTGGCATGACGTCCCTCCGAACGGTCGCGTGGTCGAGCGCCGAGCCACATGGAATCCAGGCCTGGGCGCCATGCACGACGAACTGCGGATGGTACTGCGTCCGTCTGCACGGCTACGAGCTTATCGCTTCATCCTCCCGTATGCCATCGATCTGGCCTCGCCGAATCCGCAGCTATCCGGCGCGTGTCACTCGCTGCGGATATTTCCTTGCTTGATCATTCGGGCCCACTTCGCCAGGTCCTTCTTCCTGAACTCGGCGTATTCTGCGGGTGTCGACTCCACCACCTCCAGGCCGGCCGCGATCAGGCGCCCGCGCACCTCGGGCACGGTCACCGTTCTCGATACAGCTTGCGCAAGCTTCCCGATCACGTCGCGCGGCGTGCCTGCGGGTGCCAGTACCCCGTACCAATTCACCACCACGAAGCCGGGGTATCCGGATTCGGCGATGGTCGGCACATCCGGCAGTTGCGTGGCTCGCCGGGCCGATGTGACGGCGAGCACTTTGAGCCGGCCGGCCTTCGCATGCGGCAACACCGGAGATATGGTCACGACCGCCATGTTGATCTGCCCGCCGATCACCTCGACGATCGCGGGGGCGACGCCCTTGTAGAACACGGAGACGAGATCGATGCCGGATTCGACCCGCAGGAACTCGCTGGTGATATGACCCGGTGTCGCGGTGCCGGACACTCCAACGGTAAGTTTGCCGGGTCGGGCCTTGGCCATCGCGACCAGTTCCTTGATCGAGTTTGCCGGCAGCGATGGATTGACGACCACGACGTATACGGTATTGGCGAAATGCGAGACCGCGGCGAAATCCCCGAGCGCGTCATAGGGCGCTTTGGGGTTGATCAGCGGAAGTATGGCGTTGGGACCCGCTGCGCCAAGCAGGATGGTGTAGCCGTCGGCGGGCGCGCGCGCCGCCAGATGGGTGCCGATCATGCCTGCGGCGCCGGGTCGATTGTCGACCACCACGGCCTGACCGAGGTGCTCAGCCATTTTCGGCTGTATCGTGCGCGCGGCGATGTCTACACCGCCGCCCGGGGGCCACGGAACGACCAGCCGGTTGGGACGAAGCGGGTAATCCTGCGCGTGCGCCGATGAAACGGCGAATGTTTGCAGTCCGCCAAGACACGCAAGCAGCACGGTCGTGGTGATTGCGCAACCTCTGTCGAACATCGAGCTCTCCCTGATGAGTGATGTGATCTCCGTTCCGACAAGCCGAGGGCGGCTGCTGCGCAAGAAGCCTGTGCGCATCCTCCGAGCTATTGCGCCCCGATATCGATGCCGTAGTCCTTCTTCGCGCTCTCCCATACCAGGTCGCTGGGCGTCTGATAGAGGAGCTTGCGACTGACGAAGGTGCCCATGATTCTCTGCAGCTTCACAGCCGTCTCCGTCATCTTGAGCAGCACGGCGAGCCCGTCCATGATGAGGGCCCCTTCGATTTCGCGCAGCCGCCGTCGCGCCTGCAGGACCGCGTGAGAGCCGCAGGGAATGATGACTTCGGCGCCGGCCGCAACCGCGCGACGCGCCGCATGGTCGAACTCCTGCATCACCCGCTCATGCGCGGCCGGGTCCAGAAAGGCGTTGCGGTAATCCGGCAGATGCGGAACGTTCATCGCCTCGATCGATGCCAGGCGCGCTTCCAGTCCATACAACTGCAGCTTCTGGCTGTACGAAATGGAGAACTTCGGGTTGGGTGTGATGAGCGAGAACTTGCGGCCCATCATGCATGCGGTCAATGCGGTCGTTTCCAGGAATCCGAGAACCGGGATATCGAGTATTTCGCGTGCTTCGACCAGAGCGGGATCGGTGGAATTGAGCGAGACGAACGCATCGTAGCGCTGGTTCCCTTTGGCGGACCGGCAGGCGAGAATGTTTTCGATGATGTCCGGCGTGTCGATCGCCTGAAAGAAGCGGAATTGCTCGCCGAGGCCACCTTTTCGTGTTCCATGGACCTCGATCTCGACGCCAGGCTCGACCACCGACCGGAGGTGCTCTTCCAGCGCGCCATGAAAGTTGGGATTTCTATCCCGGGAAGAAAATACCTGCACCCAAATACGCATTCTTGCTCCTTCATTGCAGCATGCTGGCCGCCGCCACACGCTTGCTGCATGGCCCACGCGATGGTCGCCACGTTTCCTCTGAGCAGCTCGGCAATCTTAGTCGATTCGACGACATGGTCATAGATTGCGGGATTGGAGCGAAGCGAAAATGATGGCCTCGATTTCGACCGCTGGAAGGTTTACGGGTCGAGTCTTGTATTCCCATCCGGGCCGGCTCGGTATCGACTTGCATTGCAGGAAAGCCGGCTCGATGAGAATCGCATTTCACCAATCGGAGGCAACAAATGACCACGCTGACTCGGCACCTGACATGCATATCGGCTTCACTGCTGTTGGCAACCGCTGCAGTGGCGGCGCAGGCAGCAGACATGAGCTTCTTTGTAACGAGCGTCGGCCTGGGCAAAGGCGCCGACCTGGACGGGCTTGCAGGCGCGGACAAGCACTGCCAGTCGCTGGCCGCCAAAGCCGGCGCCGGCAAGCGAACCTGGCGGGCCTACCTCAGCACCCAGGCGGCGGACGGGGCTAAAGCGGTCAATGCGCGCGAGCGTATCGGCAGCGGTCCATGGCGCAACGCCAAGGGCGTCGTGATCGCCAAGTCCGTGGACGACCTCCACGGCGAGAGCAACAACCTCACCAAGGAGACCGCGTTGAGTGAAGAGGGCGAGGTCATCAATGGCCGCGGCGACAAGCCCAATCGGCACGACATCCTCACCGGCACGATGCCCGACGGCCGCGCGCCGACGGACGAAAAGAACGTGACCTGCGGCAACTGGACGCAAAGCGGCGAGGGTGCAGCGCTCGTCGGCCATCACGATCGCATCGGGCTTCGCGACGACGCAGCCTCCAAGTCCTGGAACTCATCGCACGCATCGCGCGGCTGCAGCCAGGAGGCGCTCCGTTCCAGCGGCGGCGACGGCCTGCTCTATTGCTTTGCCGTCAAATAGGGATTGCCCGGCCGCAGGCTCGCGAACGAGCCTGCGATCGACCTTGCGTATGTCGCAGGAATAGTCTGCACTGTGGATGGATCACGCAGGCGCATTGCGGTGCGAAAATCCAAGAAGCGATAGACGGCATGCGCGCACCGATCGAATCGCGGAATGCATCGGTCACGGGAGATGGCTCGCCGTCGCTTTTTAGCGACAGCAGTTTCGCCCCTGTTGCGCGCTTGCGCACGACCGGCCCATTCCGGATCCCACGACGAAGCCTTGAAGCGAGCGCAAACCGCTGGCGGAGAGGGAGGGATTCGAACCCTCGATACAGGTTTTGCCCGTATACTCCCTTAGCAGGGGAGCGCCTTCGACCACTCGGCCACCTCTCCGGAGCGAGTGAGTATAGCCGAGCGCCTCGAAACGCTCCACCGCCCGGTGCATCCGTTATGCCGGCTGCTCCAGGTCGAACACCTTGTGCAGCACGCGCACCGCCAGCTCGGTATACCTCTCGTCGATCACAACCGAGATCTTGATCTCCGAGGTGGAGATCATCTGGATGTTGATGCCCTCCTCGGCCAGCGCGCGGAACGCGGTGCTCGCAATCCCCGCGTGCGAGCGCATTCCCACCCCGACCACCGAGACCTTGGCAATCCTCTCTTCGCCGATCACGCCGCGCGACTTGATGTGCGCGTCGACGGTCTTGAGGATTTCCATCGTTCGCTGAAAATCGTTGCTATGGACGGTGAAGGAGAAGTCGGTCAAACCGTCGTGGCTCACATTCTGGACGATCATGTCGACGTCGATGTTGGCGTCGCCGATCGGGCCGAGGATCTGGTAGGCGATGCCGGGTCGGTCCGGCACGCCGAGCAGCGTGATCTTGGCCTCGTCGCGGTTGAACGCGATCCCGGAAATGCTCGCCTTTTCCATGTTGGCATCGTCCTCGAACGTGATGAGCGTGCCCTCGCCCCCCTCCTGGAAGCTGGAGAGTACGCGCAGCCGAACCCTGTATTTCCCCGCAAATTCGACCGATCGGGTCTGAAGAACCTTCGAGCCCAGGCTCGCCATCTCCAGCATTTCTTCGAACGTGATGGTTCTGAGGCGTCGGGCCTTGGGGACGATGCGAGGGTCGGTGGTATATACGCCATCGACATCCGTATAGATCTGGCATTCGTCGGCGTCGAGCGCCGCCGCAAGCGCCACGCCCGTGGTATCGGATCCACCGCGCCCCAGCGTCGTGATGTTGCCTTGCTCGTCGATGCCCTGGAATCCGGCCACGACGACGACGTATCCCGCGTCCAGGTCGGCACGCAGATTGGAATTCTCGATGTCGAGGATGCGCGCCTTGGTGTGGGCGCTATCCGTGAGAATGCGTACCTGCGCGCCCGTATAGCTGCGCGCCTTCAATCCAAGCTGCATGAGAGCCATCGACAGCAGCGCGATCGTCACCTGCTCGCCGGTCGAGAGCATGACATCGAGCTCTCGCGGGTCCGGGCTGGGAGCGACTTCCTTCGCGAGACCGATGAGGCGATTGGTCTCGCCGGACATGGCAGAGACGACCACCACCACCTGATTTCCCGACGAGGCGAAGCGCGCGACCCGCTGCGCAACGTGCTTGATGCGCTCCGGGCTCCCCACCGAGGTGCCCCCGTACTTCTGTACTATGAGCGCCATGCCGATGCTATAAGTGAATCGATGATTCGAATTTTACCGGAACCTGCACGACGAGACGACATCCAACAACGGAGTAAAAGATGCTGCGACACCGGAACCCCACTCGGGTTCCTCGGTCAATCAGCTATGCCAGTGTGATCCACCCTCTAGGAAACCGACATGCGAAACACGAGCCGCACCCCCAATCCCGGCGACATCCGACGCAAGCTTGGACTGAACCAGAGCGAATTCTGGGGAAAGATCGGTGTAACCCAAAGTGGCGGCTCGCGCTATGAAAGCGGCCGCAATATGCCGCGTCCGGTCCGTGAGTTGCTGCGATTGGTCCACATCGAAGGCATCGACCTGGCCAAGGCCAAGGGCGAGGACCTCGCGATCGCCGAGCAGCTCAAGCGCAGCAATGCCCGCCTGTACGAGCGGATGCGCAGCGCCGTGCGCGAGCAGTCGGGCCGCCGTCCGGGCCGGACCAAGCAGTAACAGGAATTGCTTAGCTACGCGCGCCGGTTCCGTCCGGTGCGCGGCGGATCGGGGCCGGGGCACGCTGGGTGCGACTCGTGCGCGCGTTATCCGTTTTCCTCGCGCGTGCCCAAATGAGTCTGCACTGGCGCTGCCCTTTGCAGCGCCAAGACCGGTGCTTCTTCGGTGCTTCTTCTAACCCTTGGATTGGCGGATGGGGTGGGATTCGAACCCACGAGAGACTTTCGCCTCTGCCGGTTTTCAAGACCGGTGCGTTCAACCGCTCCGCCACCCATCCGTTTCCTTCGCCGCACCGGTCTTTCAACCCGTGCCGGTTTTAGTTTCGACTCACCTGGGCTTCCCCCAGATGAGTCTGCACTAGCGTCTACCTGGCGTCGGCGCCAAGACCGGTGCGTTCAACCGTTCCGCCACCCATTCGAAAGCCGACTGGATGCTATCGCCTCATCAGGCGGCTGCCAAGGTTGCAACTTTCGCAATGCCTTGCTAGTCTGATAGCCGACCAACTCGGTCGACTATATCGCGAGGAGCTATGCAACCCAACATGCAACCGAGGACGGATGGCTTTCGGCAGCCCACCGTACTGAACCAGGGCGTCGCGCTCCAGCAGCAGAAGGTGTTGCGCAATACCTATCTCCTGCTCGCTCTGACGCTCATCCCGACGGCGATCGGCGCCTTCATCGGTATCAACCTGAGCTTCGGCATCCTGCGCGCCAATCCCATCGTTTCGTCCCTGGTCATCCTGGCCGTGGTGTACGGAATGTTCTTCGCCATCGAAAAGAACCGCGATAGCGGCCTCGGTGTAGCCCTGCTCCTGGGCTTGACGCTGTTCCTGGGCGTCATCCTGGGTCCGCTGCTTCAGGTCGCGCTCGGGCTCAGAAACGGTGCGCAGCTGATTGCGATGGCGGCCGGCGGCACGGCGGTCGTGTTCTTCGCCATGGCCGCAATCGGCACGACGACGAAGCGAAATCTGAGCTTCATGGGCAGCTTCCTCATGGTGGGCGTCATCGTGGTCATGCTGGCGGTGGTGGCGAACATCTTCTTCCAGAGCCCCGTGGTGCACCTGACCATCTGCGCCGTGTTCGTGCTGCTGTGCTCGATGCTCATCGTGTACCAGATCAACCAGATCGTGCAGGGCGGCGAAACCAATTACGTCTCGGCGACGCTCACGCTGTACATGAGCATATATAACCTGTTCTCCAGCCTGCTGCAGATCCTGATGGTGCTGACGGGTCAGCGCGAATAGCGGCACGCCTTCAGGGCGTCACAGCGCACCGGAAGGCCACGCCCTTCCGGTTTTTGTTTGCCCGCGGCCTACCGTCGCGCCTCGGTGCGACGATCCCCTACCGGTCGCGCCTCGGCGGGGCGATCGAACACCGCCATCGATTCCACGTGGGCCGTGTGCGGAAACATGTTCACGACACCGGCTGCCGTCAGCTCGTAGCCCTGCATCGACACCAACACGCCGGCATCGCGCGCGAGCGTGGCCGGATTGCAGGCCACGTACACGATCCGCGATGGCAGCGGCTGCGGCAGCGCCTTGACGACCTCGATCGCGCCGTCGCGGGGCGGGTCGACGAGGATCCGCTGAAAGGGGCCTTCCCGGGCGAGCGCCGCGGCGGCGTCCTTGAACAAGTCCGAGCGCACGAACCGGCAGCGCTCGCTCAATCCGTTGCGCTGCGCGTTGTGCGCGGCCCGCTCGACCAGTGTGCTCGAGCCTTCGAGACCTACCACGCAAGCGCCGCTCTTGGCGATAGGCAGGCTGAAGTTGCCGAGCCCGCAGAACAAATCGGCGATCTTTTCCCCCGCAGCCGGCGCCAGCAGACGCACGGCGCGGCTGACCAGTGCCCGATTCATGGCGGCGTTCACCTGCGTAAACTCGGTGGGACCGAAGGTCAATGCCAGTCCGAATTCCGGCAGGCGGTACTCCGGCTCGGGCATCGGCATGGGATGGAACGGGCGTGCGGACTCGGGCCCGGCGGGCTGCAGATAGATCGCGACGCCGTGTTCGTCGCCGAAACGGCGAATGCGATCTTCGTCGGCGTGCGTCAACGGCTGCAAGATGCGCAGGACCAGCACATCGACATTGTCCGCGCATGCGACTTCGATCTGCGGCAGCCGCTCGCGCAGACTCAAGCTCGAGACCAGCTCGCGCAGCAGCGGTAGCAGGCAGCCGATATGTCGCGGCAGCACCGGGCAATCGGTCATGTCGGCGACGTAGCTGCTGCGCCGCTCGTGAAAGCCGACCAGCACTCCGCCTTTTTTCGGGACGTTGCGCACCGTGAGTCGGGCTCGTTGCCGATACGCCCATGCCGGCCCGTATAGCGCCGGCAGCATATGACTCGGACGCACGCGACCGATATGCCACAAGGCATCCTCGAGGGTGCGTTGCTTGGCGGCCACCTGGGCACGAACGTCCATGTGCTGCAGGCTGCATCCGCCGCACACGCCGTAATGCGGGCAAGCGGCGGTCACCCGCTGGGCCGAGCCGCGCAGCAACTTGCTCGCTCGCGCGAGCTCGTACGCGGGCTTGCGCCGGTAGGGCGAGAACTCGACGCGCTCGCCCGGCAGAGCGCCCTCGACGAATATCGTCTTGCCTTGCCAGTGGCCTACGCCGCGTCCTTCCTGGTCGAGCGAGTCGATGTCGACGATGCGTTGCGGCGCGGCGCTGCGATCTAGCGTGTCCATCCGTCGAGGAACGTTTTCCAGTGCGCCGCCGGCACTCGAGCGATCGACTCGCGCACCAGATCGCACTCGGCGGCGTAGGCCGTCTCGTCCAGCACGCCGCGCATCAGCTGGAAGCGCACGTAAACGAGGTAGGTATTCGCCACATCGGCCTCGCAATAATGCCGGATCGCATCGATCTCCCCGGCGCAGAACGCCTCCCACACCGCCGCGCCGTGCATGCCGATCTTTCCCGGCAGGCCGAGCAGCTGCGCGAATTCGTCCAGCGGAACGCGGCTCTGGTACAGGCCCAGCAGATCCATCAGATCCATGTGCCGGCTGTGGTAGCGGCTGATGTAATTGTTGTAGCGGAACTCGCGATCTTCTTCGCCCCATTCCCAATAGCGCGCGGCGCGCACGCCATGCAACATGGCCCGGTAGTGCAGCACCGGCAGATCGAAGCCGCCGCCGTTCCAGGACACGAGTTGCGGCGTGAACTTCTCGATGCCGTCGAAGAAGCGCTGGATCAGCTGCCCTTCGGATTCGTCAAGCTCACCAAGCGACCACACCCGGAAGCCGTCGCGATCTCTCAGTGCGCAAGAGATGGCGACGACCCGGTGCTGGTGCAGGGGCAGGAAATCGTGGCCCACCATTTGCCGGCGCAGCTGAAACGCCATGCCCGCGACCTCGGCGTCCGGCAACGAAGGCGAAAGCGCGTGCAGCTTGCGCAGTCCGGCGGTGTCCGGCACCGTCTCGATGTCGAAGGCGAGTACCGGCGTCATGCTTGCCGCGCCCGCACGCAGGTTTGAGCGTCATTCCTGTGGCAACGGGAATCCGGGATACATCGAATCTGGTGGACTCTCGCGTGCGCGGGAGTGACGGCCAAGTAGCTGATCGCGGCTTCCTCAGTCGGGAAAAACGCCGGTGGAGAGATAGCGATCGCCGCGGTCGCAGACGATCGTGACGATGACGGCGTCGCGTACGTGCTCGGCCACGCGCAGCGCGACCCACATCGCGCCGCCCGAGGAGATGCCGGCGAAAATGCCCTCGTCGCGCGCGAGCCTGCGCGTAGTTTCCTCGGCGTCCGCCTGGCTCACCTCGATCAGCTCGTCGACGTGCTCACGCTGATAGATCTTCGGCAGATAGGCCTCAGGCCATTTGCGGATACCGGGGATACTGGAGCCCTCCGAGGGCTGCGCACCGATGATGCGAATCGACGGGTTGCGCTCCTTGAGAAAACGCGACACGCCCATGATGGTGCCGGTCGTGCCCATGCTGCTCACGAAGTGAGTGATGCGGCCCTGCGTATCGCGCCAGATCTCGGGTCCCGTGCCTTCGTAGTGGGAAAGCGGATTGTCCGGGTTGCCGAACTGATCGAGGATGACGCCCTTGCCTTCGTCGCGCATGCGCTCGGCCACGTCGCGGGCCATTTCCATGCCGCCGCTTTTCGGCGTGAGTACGATCTCGGCGCCGAACGCGCGCATCGTCTGCCGGCGCTCGACGCTCAGATGCTCGGGCATGACCAGGATCATGCGGTAGTCCATCATGGTCGCCGCCATCGCGAGCGCGATGCCGGTGTTGCCGCTGGTCGGCTCGATCAGCGTGTCGCCGGGACGGATGTCGCCGCGTTCCTGCGCCCGTTTGATCATGGACAGCGCGGGCCGGTCCTTCACCGAGCCGGCCGGGTTGTTGCCCTCGAGCTTGGCCAGGATTACGTTGCCCTGCCCCAGGGTGAGGCGCTTCAGCCGCACCAGCGGCGTGTCGCCGACGAAATCTTCCAGGTACTTGTCCATGACCGGGTCTCCAGGCCGACGATGATACCGCAGGCGTCTCGCTGGCGGCGCGCGCGCCGCGCCGGCTTGCGCGCGGATCTCCTCTCGCGCGCTGCAAACGCCGTGGCATGCGGCCCAATTCGCCCGCGGGCGGGAGCTTCAAAAGTCTTGACGGCCGCGCCTACCCCGGCTGCACGGACAACAACGTTGCGCAGTAACGCGCTACCCCTTGCTCCACGCTCAGAAAGGGTTCCGCGTATCCGGCCGCGCGCAACCCGGTGAGGTCGGCCTGCGTGAACGCCTGGTACTTCCCGCGCAGATCCTCGGGAAATGCAATGTATTCGACGCAGCCGGCGGAGACGAGCTCGGCCATCGAGCGCGCCCGCCCGCCGCCGGCTGGCGCGACGCCGTTGATCACAGCCGCGGCAACATCGTTGAACGACTGCGCGCGCCCCGTGCCAACATTGAAGATGCCGCTCAGCTGCGGGTGGTCGAGGAAGTACAGGTTGACGCGCACACAATCCTCGACCGAGACGAAATCGCGGCGTTGCTCGCCGTTCGCATAGCCGTGGCTGCCCTCGAACAGGCGCACGCGTCCCGCGCTCTGGAACTGGTTGAAGAAATGCCACGCGACCGAGGCCATGCGCCCCTTGTGCTGCTCGCGCGGTCCGTACACGTTGAAGTAGCGAAGTCCCACCACCTGCGCCGTCTGCTCCTCCCAGCGGCTGCGCAGATAGCGGTCGAACAGCACCTTCGAATAGCCGTAGACGTTGAGCGGCGCCTCGCATTCGCCCGACTCGCGGCAATGCGTGTTGGCCCCGTAGACCGCCGCCGAGGATGCATAGATGAACGGGATGCCGCGGCTGCGACAGAAGTCGAGCAGGCGCACCGAGTAGCGGAAATTCAGGTCCAGCATGTAGCGGCCGTTCTTCTCGGTCGTATCCGAACAGGCGCCCTGGTGCAGCACCGCGCTCACCGCGCCGTCGAGCTTGCGGCCTTCGAGCAGCGTGGCGAGCTCGTTCTTGTCGTAGTAGTCGGCGATCTCGCAATCGGCGAGGTTGACGAACTTGTCGCCGTCGGTAAGATCGTCCACCGCGATGATCCGGCTCTCGCCGCGCTCGTTCAGCGCCTTCACCAGGTTCGAGCCGACGAATCCGGCCGCTCCCGTCACCACGATATGCATTCGATCTTCCTTCTCGCGTCAGACCGACTGAGCGGCCTGCGCGGCCGCGAGCTCGTCCGGATGCACGACCGCCGTGCCGAGCTTGCCCACCACGATGCCGGCAGCGAGGTTCGCCGCCCGCACAGCCTCGGGCCAACTCGCTCCGGCCGCGAGCTTCATCCCCAGCGTCGCGATCACCGTGTCGCCCGCGCCACTGACATCGTAGACCTCGCGGGTCTGGGCAGGCACGTGCAGCACGCCGCTGCGGTCGAACAGCGTCATGCCCTCTTCGCTGCGAGTGACGAGCAGCGCGTCCAGCCGCAGGTATTGCCGCAGCCGCTGCGCCTTGGCGTTGAGCTCGGTTTCGCTCTTCCAGCTGCCGGCGATCGCGCGGAACTCGGCCTTGTTGGGCGTCAACGCGGTCGCTCCGCGATAGCGCACGTAGTCTTCGCCCTTCGGATCGACCAGCACGGGCTTCCCCAGCCGGCGCGCGAGCCGGATCATGCGCTCGACATGCGCGAGCGTGCCCTTGGCATAGTCGGACAGGATCACCAGGTCGCAGTCGGCCACGCTGCGCTCGAACTCGGCGAGCTTCGCATTCAGGACCTCGTGGCTCGGCATGGTTTCGAAGTCGATCCGCAGCAGTTGCTGCTGGCGTCCGATGACCCGCAGCTTCACCGTGGTCGGAACGCTGCCATCGCGATGCAGCCGGCCGCGAATGCCTTCGCCGGCGATCAGACGCGCGAGACAATCACCCGCCTCGTCCTCGCCGACGACGGAAAGAAGCTCGACATCCGCACCGAGCGCGGCTGCGTTGCGCGCGACGTTGGCGGCTCCGCCCGGGCGCTCCTCGCGCCGCTCGACCAGGACGACCGGCACCGGCGCTTCCGGCGAGATTCGTCCTACCTGCCCGAACCAATAGCGGTCCAGCATGACATCGCCGACAACCAACAGGCGCGGCGCACGTGCGCGGCTGCCTGGTGTACGCGAACGCGAAGCGTCCGACCGGACACCCGTTACGGGCGCTCGACGGCCGCGCGGCGCGCTCATTTCAGCGGCTCGCTGTCGCAATGGCCTGGCTGCACGCGGCATTGCGCCGAATCGAGGCGTTCGGCACGCCGCATGGCTTGGGCGTCATTCGCATGATCGAGTGCGATGAAGACCGCGCTGGAGCTCATTTCGGCAGTCCTTTTTCTTCGGTTCGCCGCGGCGAATAGGTCTCCCAGCCGTTGCAGGCGGGGCAACGCCAATAGAACTGGCGCGCGCGGAAGCCGCAATTGTCGCAGCGGTACATCGCGAGACTGCGGGTATGCTGGTGCACGAGGTTCTTCACCAGCTCCAGGTCGTGGCGCCGGGCGGCCGGCACTTCGAGCATCTGCGCTTCCAGCAACTTGTCCAGCCCGAGCAGCGTCGGATTGCGCCGCAATTCCTCGCGCACGAGCCGATAGGCCGATTCGGTACCCGCGGTTTCCAGCTCGGCCTGGAACGCGACGTTCAGCAAATCGATGGAGGCATACCGGGCCAGATAGCCTTTGAGCAACGTGAGCCCCTCCTCGACACGCCCCAACCGCCGGTATGCCGCAATCATGCGCTCGGCCACCAGCGGCAGGAACTCGGGGTTCTGCGACTCGATCCGCGTCCACGCTTCGATCGCGGCCTCGTCGTTGCCGAGCGTCTGCTCGAGGTCTCCGAACAGCATGTTGGCGCGCACGCACAGCCGGTGACGAGCAAGCGCTTGCTCGAGGTGCGGTCGGGCGGCGTCGACGCGCGACTGCATGATTTCGCGGCTGGCGATCTCGCACTCGAAGTTCGCAATCTCCTTCTGCCGCGATTGCCCGGTGTGCGCCTCCAGACGCCCGGCAGTCGAGATCGCCTTCTCCCATTCCTTCTCCTGCTCGTAGATCTCGAGCAGGAAGCCGAGCGCCTGCTCGTCGAGATCGGTGCCGAGAAGCTGCGAGAAATGCTCTTCGGCGCGGTCGAGCAGTCCCGCTTTCAGGTAATCCTGCGCAAGCTCGAAGACCGCCTGCCGGCGCTGCACCGGCTCCAGGTCCGGCCGCTCGGCCAGGTTCTGATGCATGCGGATGGCGCGCTCGACTTCGCCCCGGCGCCGGAACAGGCTCCCCAGCGCGAAATGCAGCTCGATCGTCTGCGGGTCGACCTTCACCACTTCGATGAAGGCCTCGATCGCCTTGTCCGGCTCCTCGTTCAGGAGAAAGTTGAGGCCCTTGAAGTACGAGCCGGGGAGCGCGCGCGACTCGGATACGATCTGCTTGATGTCGATGCGCGCGGCGAGCCACCCCAAGCCGAAGAACAGCGGAAACGCGAGCAGCCACCAGTACTCGAACTCCACGCCGGCGCCTTTGCTTCAGAGAGTCGGATCGGGCGGCGGAAGCGCCTGCGCCGATCCGCGCGCTTGCGCACGGCGCTCGCGCTTCAATTCGGCGATCTCGCGCCGCTGGCGGAACACCTGGCCGAGGACGGCAAGCACGCCGAGCACGACGCCGGCCACGACACATACCAGCATCACGAATACGAGTGGAGCGTGCCACTGCGCGCCGAAGTAGTAGTGGACGCTGACCGTGTCGCTGTTCTTGACCGCAAAACCGAGCAGAATCAGGAACAGCGTGATGCGCAGTAGCCAGAGGAGGTAGCGCATGGCCGTCGCAGGTTCAGGTTCGAATCGAGGTCCGCGCCGGCGGCAAGCGGCAAAGCAAACTGCACATGCGCCAAAGCAATCCGCGCAACCGCTGGGGCCAATCGCTCAGGGCTTGGCCTCGGACTCGCCTCCGCGCAACTGCGCCGCCTCGACTGCGCGCACGATGGTCGACTCGGGCCGGTGCGCGTCGACGCGCTCGCGCAGCTCCTTGCCGGCCTTGAAGTGCGGCACGTGCTTCGCCGGCACCTTCACCTTCTCACCCGACTTGGGGTTGCGGCCGACGCGAGGTGGCCGGTAGTTCAGGCCGAAGCTGCCGAAGCCGCGGATCTCGATGCGCTGTCCCTGCGTAAGGCTGCGCGTCATCGCATCCAGGACCATCTTGACCGCGAGCTCGGCATCCTTGGCCACGAGCTGAGGATGCCGGGTGGCCAGGCGCGCGATCAGCTCCGACTTCGTCATGGCAGTCCCGCCTTATTGGTCGGAGGAGCTGTTCGCCGTGTCGAGCTTTGCCTTGAGAAGCGCGCCGAGATTGGTCGTGCCTGCGCTGCTCGGCCGCTCCGATTGCATCTTCGAGAGGGCTTCGTTCTCCTCCGCCAGATCCTTCGCCTTGACCGAGAGGTTGATCGTGCGGTTCTTGCGATCCACGTTGATGATCATCGTGGTGACGGAGTCGCCTTCCTTCACCTTGGAGCGGATGTCCTCCACCCGGTCGCGCGAAACTTCCGAGGCCCGCAGGTAGCCTTCGATCTCGTCGGTCAGCGCGATCACCGCGCCCTTGGCGTCGATCGACTTGACCGTGCCGGTCACGACGCTGTTCTTGTCGTGCATCGCCACGTAGGAATTGAACGGGTCGCCCTCGAGCTGCTTGATGCCGAGCGAGATGCGCTCGCGCTCGACGTCGATGGACAGCACCCCCGCCTCCACTTCCTCACCCTTCTTGTAGCGGCGCACCGCCTCTTCGCCGGTGAGCGACCAGGACAAGTCCGACAGGTGCACCAGGCCGTCGATGCCGCCGGGAAGGCCGATGAAGACGCCGAAGTCGGTGATCGACTTGATCTGGCCCTTCACCTTGTCGCCCTTCTTGTAGTTCATGGCGAACTCTTCCCACGGGTTCGGCATGCATTGCTTCATGCCGAGCGAGATGCGGCGGCGATCCTCGTCGATCTCGAGCACCATCACTTCGACCTCGTCGCCGAGCTGCACCACCTTGGACGGATGGACGTTCTTGTTGGTCCAGTCCATCTCCGAGACGTGCACCAGTCCCTCGATGCCCGCCTCGATCTCGACGAACGCGCCGTAGTCCGTGAGGTTGCTGACCTTGCCGAACAAGCGCGTGCCTTGCGGATAGCGCCGCGACAGGCCCACCCACGGATCTTCCCCGAGCTGCTTCAACCCCAGCGAGACGCGATTCTTTTCCTGGTCGAACTTGAGCACCTTGGCGGTCACCTCGTCGCCCACGCTCAGAACCTCGGAGGGATGGCGTACGCGACGCCAGGCCAGATCGGTGATGTGCAGCAGGCCGTCGATGCCACCCAGGTCGACGAACGCGCCGTAATCGGTGATGTTCTTGACGATGCCTTTGACGACCACGCCTTCCTGCAGGCTCGCCAGCAGCGCCTGGCGCTCGGCGCCGAGGTTGGCTTCGAGAACCGCACGGCGCGACACGACCACGTTGTTGCGCTTGCGGTCGAGCTTGATCACCTTGAAGTCGAACGGCTTGCCCTCGTAGGGCGCGGTGTCCTTCACCGGACGGATGTCGACCAAAGAACCGGGGAGGAAGGCTCGGATGCCGTTGATCATGACGGTGAGGCCGCCCTTCACCTTGCCGCTGATGACGCCCTGCGTGAGCGAGCCCTTCTCCAGCGCCGCTTCCAGATCGAGCCAGGCGGCGAGGCGCTTGGCCTTGTCGCGCGAAAGCCGCGTTTCCCCATAGCCATCCTCGAGCGCATCGATAGCGACGGCGACGAAATCGCCCGGGTTGACCTCGAGCCCGCCGCGATCGTCGCGGAACTCCTCGAGCGGAATGAGGCTTTCAGATTTCAGTCCGGCATTGACGACAACGAAGTTGCTGTCGACCCGCACCACTTCCGCGGTGATCACTTCGCCTATGCGCATTTCCTTGCGCGACAGGCTTTCCTCGAACAATGCAGCAAAGCTTTCGTTGGTACCGACCGGGCTGGCAACCGTACTCATATTTGAATGGACCTGATATCCCGCCGCACTAGCGGGGCTGGTTGAACATGCCATGCGGCCGGGCGGCCCATGGCGCCTGTTGACTTGCGCCTCTGGCGCTTGTTACTGCGCCTCTAACTGCTTTTGCCAAAGGGCCAGAACCCGATCGACGACTTGCTCGATGGAAAGTGCGGTCGTATCGATCTCGATGGCGTCCTCGGCAGGCTTGAGCGGTGCGGCGGCGCGGGCGCTGTCGCGCGCATCGCGTTCGCGTATGTCCCGCAAAAGGGTTTGAATGTTAGCACCCAACCCTTTCTCCATCAACTGTTTATAGCGCCGCTGCGCACGCGCTTGCACGCTCGCGGTGAGGTAGATCTTGAGCCGTGCGCGCGGAAAAACAATGGTTCCCATGTCGCGCCCGTCGGCCACCAGGCCAGGCGGGGCGCGAAACGCCCGCTGGCGAGCGAGCAGGACCTGCCGTACGGCGGGCAACGCGGCTACCCGCGAGGCCGCCGCGGACATCGACTCGGTACGGATGGCGCCGCCGACCGGCTCCGCGCCGAGCCAGACGTCGCCGTCGCGGAATGCCGCGTCGAGACGAGCGGCCCGGGCTGCGACCCCGGCCTCATCGCCGTACGGCACGCCCGCCCGTTCGGCCGCGAGCGCGACCAGCCGGTAGAGGGCGCCGCTATCGAGATAGTGGAAGCCGAGGATGGCGGCGACCCGCTGCGCGATCGTTCCCTTGCCCGATGCGGCCGGCCCGTCGATCGCGATGACCGGGATGGCGTCGCTGGGGTCAGGTTGCAGGCTCAACGCAACGGACCCGATTCAGCCACCGCTGCCGGCTCGACCGCAGATGGCAGCGAAAGCGGCGAAATAGTCCGGAAAAGTCTTGCCCACGCAATCCGGATCTTCGATCCGAACCGGCACGCCGGCCAGAGCCACCAGCGAGAAGCACATCGCCATGCGGTGATCGTCGTAGGTGCGTATGGTGGCCGGCCGGAATTGCGTGGGTGGCGTCACTCGCAGGAAATCCTCTCCCGCCTCGACGCCGGCACCGACCTTCGCCAGCTCAGCCGCCATGGCCGCGATGCGATCGGTCTCCTTCACGCGCCAGCTGCCGATATTGCGCAATACGCTGGTGCCGTCGGCGAACAGCGCCAGCATGGCAACGGTCATGGCCGCGTCCGGGATGTGGTTGAGATCCGCATCGATCGGCCGCAACCGGGTGCGCTGCGTTCTTCCCCGCACCCCCGCTTCGATCCAGCTGTCCCCGATCGTCGTGGCCGCACCCATGCGGCTGAGAATTCCAATGAAGCGCACATCGCCCTGGATGCTCGCACGCCCGATGCCCTCGACGCGCACCGGATCGCCGCCAGCAGCGCCGCCGACTGCACCCGCTGCCAGGAAGTACGACGCCGACGAAGCATCGCCTTCGACGAAGATGCGCTTGGGGCTGCGATAGCGGCTACCGGCGGGAATCTCGAATGCCGACCAGCCTTCGCGCTGCACCTCGACGCCGAAGCGCTGCATCATGTTGAGCGTGATCTCGACGTAGGGCTTCGAGATCAGCTCGCCGATCACCTCGATGCGCACGCGCTCTCCGCCGAGCGGCAGCGCCATCAGCAGTGCTGTCAGGAACTGGCTCGACACGTCTCCTCGCACCTGCACGCTCGACGGCAAGCGAATCTCCGCGGGTCCGATGACGAGCGGCGGGTAGCCCTCGTTGGCCGCATAGGCGATATCCGCACCGACCTGGCGCAGCGCATCCACCAGGTCACGGATCGGCCGCTCGTGCATGCGCGCGACCCCGGAGAGCCCATAGCGCCCGCCGCACAGGGCGAGCACCGCGGTCAGCGGACGAAACGCGGTGCCGGCGTTGCCGAGATGCAAGTCGGCCCGTTTGACCGGAAAGCGGCCGGATACGCCGTGAACGACGACCGAACGCGCGCCGGCGTCGCGCTCGAGCGCCACGCCGAGCTTTTCCAACGCGGCCAGCATCACGCGCGTATCGTCCGAGTCGAGCAGCTCCTCGATGCGGGTATCGCCCTCGGCGAGGGCGGCCAAGAGCAGCGTGCGATTGGAGATGCTCTTCGAGCCCGGCAGGCGGACACTGCCGCCGACGCGCTCGACCGCTGCCAGCTCGAGCACGTCGATCACGCACTTGCCTTTCGATGACGTTGCAGGGCTGAGCACATTGGAAGTCTCAGCGAATCTGCAACCAGCGGTTGCGCGCTGCGCGCGCGGCGCTGAATAGCGCTTCGAGACCAGCGCCATCGGCCGCCTGCAACAAAGCCGCCAGCCGTTCGATCTCGGCTCGATAACGCGCCAGCTCCTCCAGGATGAGATCGCGATTCGACACGCAGATGTCGCGCCACATCTCGGGCGAGCTGCCGGCGATGCGCGTGAAATCGCGAAAGCCGCCCGCCGCCAGCGCGAACAGGTGCTCGGCATCGGCACGCCCCGCCAACTCGTGCACCAGCGCATACGAAAGCACATGCGGCAGATGGCTCACCGCCGCGAGCACCTCGTCGTGCCGCTGCGCATCCATGCTGCTCACGCGCATCCCCGCAATCTCCCAGGCGCGGCGCACCAGCGCCACGGCTTGCGGGTCGTTGCCAGCGATCGGGGTCAGGATGAGATGCCGGTCGCGAAACAGCTCCGCCCGCGCCGCGCCCGCGCCGCTGCGCTCGGCCCCCGCGATGGGATGCGCCGGCACGAAGCGCGCAGCCGATGCGTGCAGGTGCTCGGAGGCCAGCGCTATTACATCGCGCTTGGTGCTGCCGGCATCGGTGACGACCGTGTGCGCGCCGAGCCAGGGTGCGATGCGGCGCATCACCGGCGCCATCTGACCGACCGGCATGGCCAGCAAGACCAGGTCGGCATCCGCCACTGCATCGCGATCATCGCGTGCCACCGCGTCGATCGCCCCGGCTTCGAGCGCGAGGTCGAGATTGGCGCGGCTGCGGCCCTGGCCGACCACCTTGCCCACCGCACCCGCCGCCTTCAATGCGAGCGCAAACGACCCGCCGATGAGGCCCACGCCGTAGATGGCGAGCTTGCCGATGAGCGGTTGGCTCATGGCCGCGTGCG
>JBOIEI010000768.1:0-3641 GCA_050741055.1 Burkholderiales bacterium
TGCGAAAGCCGGTATAGCGGTAGAAGCGGTGGACCCAGATCGCGAAGTTGCCCGCATCGTTGGTCACGATCGTCTCGGGCGGCATACGCCGGTTCAGGATCGCCATGATCTCGGCCAGATTGACCGCGCCCGGCATGGCCGTGGGTTCCTGCCAGCGCTCGAAATCGGCACGCGCCTGCGAGGTCCACCCTGCCCATGCCTTCGAATCGACTGGTGGAAGCGCCCTGGCGGCGGCCGCGAACTCCGGCATGCCGGCATTGATCGGAAGCTCGGCCTGGTACACGCGCCCGAGCTCTTCGGCGCCGGCGTGCACGTGGATGAGCTTCTGCGCCGGGCACGGCACGTCGAGCAGCGTGTAGCCGTTGGTGGTGAATTCGCCCATGCGCGCACCGATCACCAGCAACAGGTCGCACTCGCGCACCCGCGCCTGCAGCGCTGGATTCATCCCGACGGCGACATCGCCGACGAAATGGGCGTCGCGGTTGTCCAGCAGGTCTTGGCGGCGGAACGCGGCGGCTGCGGGCAGGTTGTTCGCGACGATGAACGCCTTGATGTCCTCGCACGCTTCGCGCGACCAGCCGTTGCCGCCGAGCACGAGCAGCGGTTTTTTCGCCTGGGCGAGCAGCGCGCGCAGCCGCTGCATGTCCTCGGCGCCTGCGTGCGCGGCCACACGCTTGTACGGCGCGGTATCGGCTACCGCGGCGGTATCGGTCAGCATGTCCTCGGGAAGCGCAAGCACGACCGGGCCGGGCCGGCCCGCGACGGCGGTGTGAAACGCCCGGCTTACGAATTCCGGCACACGATCCGCGCGATCGATCGATGCGACCCACTTCGACAGCGGGCCGAACATGCGGCGAAAGTCGACTTCCTGGAACGCTTCGCGCTCGACCGCTCCAGAACCGACCTGGCCGATGAAGAGGATCATCGGCGTCGAATCCTGCTTGCCGGTATGAATGCCGACGCTGGCATTGGTCGCGCCCGGCCCGCGCGTTACGAAGCAGATGCCTGGGCGCCCGGTGAGCTTGCCGTACGCTTCGGCCATGTTCGCGACACCGCCTTCCTGGCGGCACACGATCAGGCGAATGTCGCGGTGATCGTGGAATGCGTCCAGGGCGGCGAGATAGCTCTCGCCCGGGACGCAGAACACGGTGTCCGCGCCGTGCACCTTGAGCGCGTCCACCAGCAATTTGCCGCCGCTGCGCGCGGCATGAGCACGATCGTTCACGCGGTCCTCCTCCTCGGCTCGTCCGTCGCCCGGCCCTGCGAAATTCGTGGGTGTATGATAACAGTCGGTCGTCGCCCATCCGCTTCGCGCAATACGGCCGCAGCGGCAAATGCGACAGGGTCGCAGCGACAGCCGCGACATCCGGCGACGTTTCGCTATTCCGCTCATCGAGGAGGTCACCATGCTCACTCAGCGCCTGGCCGAGTTCGCGGTCGAAACCAAGCCGTCCGAAATTCCAAGCGATGTCATGGATGCGGCGCGCGACGCCCTGATCGACACGCTCGGCGTCGGTATCGTCGGCTCGACCGAGGAAGTCGGCGAGATCGCGCTGCGTTACGTGGCGGGCATGGAAGCGCGCCGCGAGGCTTCGGTGTGGGGCACGCACGTCGGGACCACGATGACCGAGGCGGCATTCATCAACGGCATTCTCGGCCATGCGCTCGATTTCGACGACGTGCATGCGAGCGTGCACGGGCATCCCAGCACCACGATGATTCCCGCCGCGCTCGCGGTCGGCGAGGCGACCGGCGCGTCGGGTGAGGCGCTGCTCGCCGCTTATGCCGTCGGGCTCGATGTCGCAGGCAAGCTCGGCACCGCGTTCGGTAGCGGTCACTACCAGCGCGGCTGGCACAGCACCGCCACCGCGGGAATATTCGGTTCCACCGCCGTTGCGGCGCGCCTGCTCGGGCTCGACGTCACGCAGTTGCGCCATGCGCTGGGCCTCGCCGCCTCGCAGGCTTCGGGACTGCTGAAGAACTTCGGCACCATGACCAAGCCGTTCCACGCCGGTCATGCCGCACGGTGCGCGGTCCAGTCGGCGCTGCTGGCCCGCGCCGGCTTCACCGCCGATACCTCGATCTTCGACGGCGCCGACAGCTTCCTCAAGACCTATGGCGAAAAGGACTCGCAGCCGCTCGCACCGCTGATCGACCGGCTGGGCAAGCCGTGGGAAGCGCTCGATCCGGGGATCAGCTTCAAGCGCTGGCCGTGCTGCTACTGCAATCACCGCTCGATCGGCGTGCTGCTGGAGATGATCAAGCAGCACGGCATTCGCGGGCGCGACGTACAAGCGGTCGAGATCGGCTTCCCGCCGGGCAGCGACACGGCGCTCATCCATACCAATCCGCAGACGGGTCTCGAAGGCAAGTTCAGCATCGAGTACGTCGCCGCGGCCTGCCTGCTCGATGGCAAGGTGGGGATCGACACGTTCACCGACGTGATGGTGAATCGCCCCGAGGTGCGCGCGCTCATGAAGAACGTCAAGCGGCTGCGCATCCAGGACAGCAAGATGTATTCGGGCGCGGTCGGCTACAACGACGTCATGGTGCGCACCAGCCAGGGCGAGCATCGCGTGCGCGAGGACCGCGCCCCGGGTTCGCCCGCATGGCCGATGAGCGCCGCCGAGCGCGACGAGAAGTTCCTCGATTGCGCCGGGCGCGTGCTGGGCGATGTCGGCGCGCGGCGGGTTCTGGATCTCGCGATCGGAAGCCGCGGGCTCGACGACGTGGCCAAGCTTGCGCGCGCGATGGTGCCGGCCGAATCGGCCGCGCGCGCGGATCGGGGCGCAAGCGCCGTGTTGGCGCAGTAGGTCTCTCGCGCCAGACACGCGGAATGCCGGACGAGAAGTCGTACGAGCGCATCACGCGCAACGATCTGAAGCGCTTGCTCTCGATCGCGCGCCAGGAGCGCGAGGACTTCTTCTCCCGGCACAAGGAGTACGCGATCCTCTATGGCAAGCGCGTGCTGTGCGCGGCGCTATGCGACGGCGCGGCGTTGCATTTCACCAATGGCCAGACGGGTGTGCGCACTTTCGACGTCTTCACGTTCTACGCCGAGCATCCGGAGGCGTCTTTTCCCCACTGGCACGAAGAGCGTTACGACTTCGGACCGGGCCGCAAATTCGGCCGGTTGCCCGATGCGCCGGAATCCTTCCGCGGGCGACCGGTGAATCTCGCCGGCCGCTCGATCGAGGCATCTCCGGCCGACGACCCGATCGAGGCGCTGCAATACTACCTTCGCCGTGGGGCATCGCCGGTTGCGCGGCGGCTGGCCGAGCAGGCCGTCGTGTTGCTCGAACCGGAGAAGCTCATGGGCTACGTGGCGTGGCCGACGCTGGTGCCGGCGCGCCCGGCTCCGATCGGCGCGCAGTGACTCGCACCGGTCAGTGATCCGCGGCAGTGCCTTCGACCACGTACATGCTCACCTGCGCGGCCCCCTTACGCAGCGACTTCGCCTCCTGATAGACGTTCGAGCGGTAGAACTCCTGCACTTGCTGCGTGCTCGCGAACTCTACGATGATCACCCGGGGCGCAGGTACACGGCCTTCGAGCGCCGCCGGGGCCCCGGCGGCGATGTAGCGTCCGCCGAAGGCTGCCACAGCAGGACGCGAGTGGCGGGTATAGTTCTCGTACTGATT
>JBOIEI010000769.1:0-6325 GCA_050741055.1 Burkholderiales bacterium
CGCGCGGCCGCCTGCACCTGCCGCCAGTGCCCGCCGAACACCTTCGAGTCGGGCCCGGTCGGAAACCAGCCGTCGAAATGCTTGCCGGCGCGCGCGAGGGCCGCGGGCACCGAGCCGCCGCCCCAGATCGGCGGACCGCCGGGCTGATGCGGCGTCGGTCCGATGACGCCCTGCTCGACGTGCCAGCGTCCGTCCCAGTCGACTGGCTTGCCGCTCCACAGCGCCTTGCACAGGCGCAGGCCCTCCATCATCGTACCGACGCGCTTCTCGAACGGCACGCCGGCGGCACGGAATTCCGCGCGGATGTTCGGCACATCGGTCGCGATGCCGACACCGAGGATCAGCCGGCCCTCGCTCACCTGGTCGAGCGTGGCCACCTGGTGTGCGAGCAGAACGGGATTGCGCAGCGCCGGCAGCAGCACGGCGGTGCCGACCTTCACTTTGCGCGTGCGTGCCGCAACCGCCGAAAGCATGGTGATCGGCTCGTGGCGCGGACGCGCGAGCAGCGAATCGCCGATCCACACCGAGTCGTAGCCGAGCGCTTCGGCGCGCTCCGCGAGCGCGAGCAGCGGTCCCGCTTCGGGACGGCCTTCCATGATGGATTCGCGTGTGGGTAGCAGGTATCCGATGCGCGCGGCCATGACATTATCCTCGATCGAATTTCGGTAGCGCTATTGTTGCACCATACGGCGTGCTGCGCGACTTGCTGCAAGTTGCCTAGCCTTCGGTCAGCGGTCTGCACACGGCCGTCGCACCCTGAGCCGCGCCTCCGACCGAGGTCCTGTACCCCTATTGCCGCGCGATTCCGGCCGTCTGGATCACCTTCGTCCACTTCGCATACTGATCGGCGTAGAGCTTCGCGGTCTCCGCGGGACTGGATACGATCGCTTCGACCCCTTCGTGCGCGAGCCGCTTTTTCACTTCCTCGGTCGGAAACCGCTGCATCATTTCCTGGCTGAGCTTTTGCATGACCTCCGGCGGCGTGCCCGCCGGGGCCACCAGCGAATAGAACTGCTGCAGCTCGAAGCCGCGCAGCCCCGACTCGTCGATGGTGGCAATTTCCGGGGCGAGCGAGGTGCGCTTGATGCTGGTGACGCCGAGGGCGCGCACGCGATTCGACCGCACGACCGGCAGCGCAGTCAGGAAATTCGACACCATCGCGAAAGTCTCTCCCTGCAACAGCGACAGCATCGCCGGCGCGCCGCCCTTGTACGGCACGTGCACCAGCTTCACATGCGCCATCGCCTGAAAAAGCTCCATGCCGAGGTGCGCAGGGCTTCCCTGGCCGGTGGTCGAGTAAGCGATGCTGCCCGCTTTGCCTTTCGCGAGCGCGATGAAATCGCGCACGTTCTTCACCGGCAGCGTTGGGTGCACGACCAGCATGTAAGCCGTGGTGCCGGCGAGGGATACGGGCGCAAAATCCTTGACCGGGTCGTACTTGCGGTCGGCTACGAGCGCGGGGCCGGTGATGAGCGTCGCGGCACTCCCGAGCATGAGCGTGTAGCCGTCCTTGGGCGAGCGCGCGACCAATTCGGCCGCGATGCGTCCGCCGGCGCCGCCGCGATTGTCGACCAGGATTTGCTGCCCGAGCGTCGGAGACAGCTTCTCGGCGATGAGCCGCGCCACCGTATCGGTTCCGCCACCGGGCGCATTCGGCACGATCAATCGGATCGGTTTCACAGGGTAGGTCTGCGCTTGGGCCGCGGTGCAGACCGCAGTCGATGCGATCAGGATGCTGCCGACGAATCGGTTCGACATGAGGCTCCTCCAACGTTAAAGCCGCCCGTATCGGCCGCCTTGCCTTTGATGGCGGGCGGGCGCGTGCAATGCCTGGCGATTGCAAGTCCGCAGCGCTCCGCGCTCGTGCCCGATCTGCCGACGGTATCCGAGTCGGGCCTGCCGGGATTCGAGGCGACCACGTGGTTCGGCGTCATGGTTCCGAGCGGCACGGCGCGGCCGACAGTCACGATGCTTCACCAGGCTTTCGCCGGTGCGCTGAAGGTCGCGCACGTGCGAGATCGCATTCTCAAGCAAGGATTCGAGATCGTGGGCAGCGACCCGGAAGCCTTCGGTGCCTACGTGCGAGCGGAAATTCCCAAGTGGGCGAAGGTCGTGAAGGCGTCCGGCGCAGGCGTGGATTAGACGAACGGTGCACTTCGACTGGCTTCCCCAAACCCATCGCGCACTGCGTTTGAAGACGAATGCATGACTCTCGCTCGCCACATACGGCTCGTGATCGGCTTTTCCCCCGGTAGCGCCTCCGAGCAGGTCGCTCGCTTTCACGACACTGCACCTTCGCCGCCTCCCTGATCCGTGTTCCGACGCCCTGCGATATCCCGCAACACGATCCTCCACGGGGTCGAACCATGAGCACGACTGTCATACTCGAACTCACCGCAGGCAGCAGCAACGAAGCGTGCGTCCCGTGGCGGGCGCTTCCTAGTTGAGGCGCAATCCCGTGTCGCGAATCACTTTCGACATCGCCTCGATGTCGTTCTTGATGCGGGCGGCGAAATCCTCCGGCGTGCCGCCCACGGGCTCCATGCCACGGGTCTCGAGCCACTCCCGGATCTCGCGCCGCTGCAACACCGACACCGTCTCCTTGTTCAAGCGCGCCACGATGTCGCGCGGCAGACCCGCGGGGCCCATCAGTCCGAGGAAGAAGGTGGAACTGAACCCTGGCAGACCGGATTCGGCGAGGGTGGGCACGTCGGGAAGCGCCGCCAGCCGGCGCGGACCACTCACGGCGAGGGGCCGCAGGCGTCCGGCCTCGACCAGGGGCTTGGAGCCCATCGGATTACTGAGCAGCATGGTCACCTGTCCGCCAGTGAGCTCGGTCAACGCCGGCCCCGCCCCCTTGTAGGGAACGTGAACCATATCGAGCCCGGCGCGGGCACGGAACATCTCGGTGACGAGGTGGCCTGCCGATCCGATGCCGGCCGTGCCGTAGTTGAGCGCTCCGGGACGCGCTTTCGCGAACGCGATGAGCTCGCGCACGCTTTTCACCGGTAGCGACGGATGCACCACGAGGAGCGACGCGTATTCGCCGATCACCGCGACGGGCTCGAGATCTTTTTGCAGGTCGAGCTTGCGATGCGTGAGCGTGACGACCAAAAGCCCCGAGCCAGCCACGACCAGCGTATAGCCGTCCGGCGCGGCGCGTGCGACGAATTCACCGCCGATGAGGCCGCCCCCACCCGGCCGGTTCTCCACCACCATCTGCTGGCCCAGCGCCGCGGTGAGCGGCTTGGCCATGAAGCGGGCGAGCGTGTCGTTGCCGCCGCCGGGCGCAAGCGGGACGATCACGCGCACCGGTTTGACCGGATAGCTTTGGGCGGCCGCTTCGCCCACATGCGCGAACGAAAATGTGAACGCCGCGATCGAAGCCATTATCCGCCTGCTTCGAGCGGTGCGTGATGCCAATGCGGTCGTTCGCATGGTGAGCTCTGGCTAACCGAGGAGCTTCTCACGCACGGCATCGACGTCGTTCACCACTTCACTCAGCTTGCCGAGCGCGTTCTCGACCGATGCGGCGATGCGCTCCACGCCCAGGCGCGCGCCGTCGGGATACATCATGAGGCGCAGAACCGGCGCGCTGCCCGGCATCGATACCGCGCCGATAGTGAGGATGCCGTCCTGACCGAGCATCTCCATGGCCGCCAGGCCCGCCGCTTCGACGGCGACGATCTTCGGCTTGCCTTTGGCTCCGGACTGCTCCATCGCGATATCGAGCACATCGTCGCCCGAGATCGAAACGCCCGGGCCGCCCTGGTAGGCGCGCTTGCCGTACTGGCGCTGCATCACTTCCAGCAGCTGCTTGGCGACCTCTCCTGCGCGGCGGATCACTTCGGGATCGAAGTCCCGCAGCGCATTGGCGACGCCGACGTACTGGCCCGCCTGCGCTTCGAACCCAAGCTCATAGATTCGCGAACCGATCGCCGCTACGAGATCGGGGCGTCCGACGAACACGCCTGCCCGGGGACCGGCGACGTGCTTGTCCGCCGAGCAGACGGCGAGATCGATATCGCCGACCTGGAAGGTGCGCGGCTCCTGGAAGAACCCGACGCGTGAAGCCATGTGCGCATCGTCCATGTAGGCCAGCGTGTACGCCGCGCGCGGGAGCGCGAGCGCACGCTTGACGTCGGCCAGATCGATATGGCGCTTCGACGCGCTGATCGGCGTGATGAGGAGCACTCGCGGCGGGCCTTGTGTCTGCCACGCCCGCTCGAGCTCGTCGACGGCGTGGAATTGCTGGAAATCGGCGCCCGCCATCGCGATCGGACGCACTGTGGACGGATGCGACGTTCCGCCGGCCGGCGCCAGGGCGAACACCTTGTCGCCCGATTCCAGAATCGTGGTGAGCGCGATGAAGTTGGCGGCCGAAACGCGGTTCACGATGAGCGCCTTGTGGCGTTGCGGGTCCGCGCCCATGTGCTTCAGCGCGAGCGGCTCGGTCTTGCCCTCGAAGCGCTCGAAGTACGGAACATGGCTCGTGAGATGGGGCACTTCCGCTTCCGTGAGCCCCGCCCCGCGGTTCATGCCCGACAAGTCGTAAACGCTGTCCACGCCGTGGCTCCGCACGCGCGCGCCGACCATGTGACGCGCCTTGAGCATGCGTCGCACTTCCTCATCGGTGCTCGCGAGAATCGGACCTCGCGCATAACCCACGATCGGGTCGATGGGATGACCGAACCCGTCGGTGGCGGACTTTGCTGCTTCGGACATGACGGCTTCTCCAGGGAAATCGAGGGCGTCCGTTCAACCGGACTTCGCCCCCGAGGATTTGACGACCTTGCTCCACAGCGCATGCTCCGAGCGCACGAAGCGCGCGAATTCCGCCTGCGCCAGCTCGCCGGGGAGCGCGCCCTGATTGGCGAGATTGGCTATGACTTCCTTCTGCCGGAGCGACTGTGAGATCTCGTCGGCGAGCCGGGCAACGACCGCCTTCGGTGTGGCACTCGGCACGAACAGCCCGTACCAGTACACGACGTCGTATTGCGGCACGCCACTTTCGGCCACCGTCGGCACCTCGGGCAGCGACGGCTGGCGCGCTCGCGTCGATACGGCGACCGCCTTGATGCGTCCCGCCTTGATCAGCGGCATCGCCGCCGGCAGCGACGACACCATGGCTTCGACGCGGCCGGCAGCGAGATCGGCCAGCGCCGGCGGAGCACCCTTGTACGGCACGTGGGTCCAGGACGATTGGGTGAGCGAGCGCAGCAGCTCACCCGACAGATGCGTGATGGTGCCATTGCCCGCCGAGGCGACGTTGAGCGCGCCGGGCTTCGCCTTCGCCATGGCGACGAGGCGCTGGACGTTATCGATGCCGGATGCGGGCGCGACCACGAGCACCATTGCCGCCGAGGCGACCATCCCGACCGGGGCGAGATCCCGGATCGTGTCGTAGCCGAGCTTGTACAGCGCCGGGTTGATCGCGATCTCGGACGTCGACGCGAGCACCATGGTGTGGCCGTCGGGGGTCGCGCGCACCGCGGCTTCGGTGCCGATCGAACCGCCGGCGCCTGCGCGGTTGTCGACAACGACCTGCTGTCCGAGCCGCTCGACCAGCGGCTGGGCGATGATGCGCCCGACCGCATCCGAGCCGCCCCCGGGCGGGAACGGCACGATCAGCCGCAGCGGTCGCGCAGGAAAGCTCTGTGCGGCTGCGGATGCGGCTGCGAACGCAGCCAATGCGACCACCAGGCGGGTTTTCATGTTGCGCTCCCCGGCCGGCTAGGCGTTACCGCGCCAGACCATGCCAAACTTGATGCCGCTGTTCTGAAAATTCCGGTAGACCTCATCGCGGTATTCGGCGCCAGACGGGCGTGCTCGCCGCCGCTACTTGCCGCATGGCCTAGTGTAGCGCTACCGCAGCAGGCTCAGAACGAATTTGTGACCGGCATTGGCTCACGCCGCCTATGGCCGGCCGCAGCAACGGGCTCGTTTCGATGACATGCAAGAAATGATCAACGATCGAACCCCGCGAAGTGAGAGGGCTTCACCTTGGTTTGCGCAACCGCTTTGCCAACGCGTACCAGTTGCGCCTTGTATTTCACCGAGTCGAGCTTTTGCACGTGCTCGGGCTCGATATCCGTGATGCCGAGCGCGGCCAGCCCCGGGCGCGTCAGCTCGACGTTATAACGCAGATACGTGAAAAGCTTCGGATCGACCGGCCCGCGGTGTCCGTGTCTGCCGGTGGATTCCACCATGCTGTCGAGCTCGCGATCGAGTAGATCCCCGACCAGGCAGTGACCGAACACGCGGCACAGGAAGTCCTGCTCGTTGAGCGCTGCGAACATCAGCGCCGAGGGGACCGTGCTTGCAT
>JBOIEI010000770.1:0-11264 GCA_050741055.1 Burkholderiales bacterium
TCGAGTTTGGCAGCCGGCTGTGCAGGGACATGCGCGTGGCTGCCGACACGCACGTGTTCGAGCTCTTCAAGGCGTCCGGGGTCAACGTGCTGGGCCGCTCCGCCGCGCCGGAGTATTCGATGGCCGGCACGACGGAAGGCGCGCTCTACGGCAGTACGTCCAACCCCTGGCAGGAAGGCTACTCCGCAGGCGGCTCCTCGGGGGGCGCCATGGCGGCGCTGATCGCAGGGATCGTGCCGATCGCCCACGGCACCGACATCGCCGGCTCGATTCGCATTCCGGCGAGCTACTGCGGCGGCGTCGGCCTGAAGCCTTCGCGCGGGCGCATTTCGTACGGCCCCGCCATGGACGAGAACGGCTTCGGGCTGGGCCAGAACTTCGTGCAGACGAAGTCGGTGCGCGACGCGGCGGCGATGCTCGATTGCCTCGCCATCGCGCAACCAGGCGATCCGTTCCTCATCCCCGGACCGCCGAAGCCGTACGCGGCGCTGGCGCGGGAGAAGGCGCCGCCGCTGAGGATCGGCTGGTCCACCGACGGGCTCATGGGCCTGAAAACCGACCCGGAAGTCGCGCATGCCGTTGCGGCAGCCGCAGGGCTGCTCGCGGAAATGGGTCACACCGTCGTCGAGGAGAGCCCGGAGACGATCGGCGTCGAGGCGATGTCGAGCATGGCGAACATCTGGTTCTTCGGCTTCGATCTGCGACTGGAGGATTTTTCGAAGCGCAGCGGCCATCGCATCGGTCCGGACACGCTCGAGCCGGCGACACTGACGATCTACGAGCATGCGAAACGGATGACTGCGGCGCAGTTCCTCGAATCGACTGCGGTGCTGAACTCGGTGCGCCGCAAGCTGGGCCGCTACTTCACCCGTTACGACATCTGGCTGTCGCCGGCGACCACGCGCGCCGCCGAGCCCTGGGGCAACTACGGTCTCGGCAAGTCTGGCCTGACCATGCGCGAGATCGCGGCGAAGGTGTTACGCCCGACCTGCCAGTTCACGCTGCCGCACAACATCATGGGCACGCCGGCGATCTCGCTGCCGCTGGCCGTGAATTGCGCCGGGATGCCGATTGGCATCCAGCTCGGGGCCCGACCCGCGCAGGAGGATCTGGCGCTGCAGCTCGCCGCCGAACTGGAGCGCGCGAAGCCGTGGGCGCAGCGCGTGCCGACGCTGCACGTTTCGCATCGCCGCTAGGAGCCGCGCGGCACTACCTTACCATTGCGCAAAGCTGTTCCGTTTGGGTGTATGGTGCGCGTAGTAGCCATCCGGACAAGCCGGCGAATGGAGACATGTTGCCCATGCCTAGACGTCGCTGAGTAGGAGGACAGAAAAGAACATGGCGGCGACGAGCCATCCGATTCACTATCGCATTCGTCCTTCTCACCCCGAAGCGCACCTGTTCGAAGTCGAGCTGACGCTGCGGCAGCCCGATCCGGGCGGCCAGCGCTTCAGCCTTCCGGCGTGGATCCCGGGAAGCTACATGATCCGCGAATTCGCCCGCCATATCGTGCGCATCCAGGCGCGCTGCGGGCGCCGGCCGGTCGAGTTGGAGAAGCTCGACAAGCACACCTGGCGCGCCGAACCTTGCGCGGGATCTCTCGTCGTGCGCTACCAGGTCTACGCCTGGGACTTCTCCGTGCGCGGTGCGCACCTCGATACCACGCACGGCTTCTTCAACGGCACCAGCGTCTTCCTGCGCGTCGAGGGCCAGGCAGATCACGCGTGCCGGATCGAGATCGAAGCGCCGCGGGGCGCCGCGTACCGCCGCTGGCGGATCGCGACGGCGATGACGCCGGCGGGTGCGCAAGCGCACGGCTTCGGCGCGTACTCGGCAGCGGACTATGACGAGCTCATCGATCATCCGGTGGAGATGGGTGAGTTTTCGCTCCTGGGCTTTCGCGCGCACGATATTCCCCACGAGGTGGCGATCACGGGCCGGCACGATGCCGATACGGATCGGCTCGCGCGCGATCTCGAACGCCTCACCGAGCATCACATCGATTTCTTCGGCCGTCCCGCGCCGATGCGCCGCTACGTTTTCCTGGTCACCGCGGTCGGCGAAGGCTACGGCGGTCTCGAGCATCGCGCCTCGACCGCGCTCGTGTGCAGCCGCCACGATTTGCCGCTGGCCGACGGCTCGGAGGCGCAGGAAGAGCGTTACCGGACCTTCCTGGGGCTCGCCAGCCACGAGTACTTTCACACCTGGAACGTCAAGCGCATCAAGCCGGCCGCGTTCACGCCGTACGATCTCTCGACGGAAAACTACACGCGCCTGCTGTGGGCGTTCGAGGGCATCACCTCGTACTACGACGATCTCGCGCTGGTGCATACACGACTCATGACGCGCGAACAGTACCTGCGCGCGCTCGCCCGCACGATGACGGCGGTGCAGCGCGGCAGCGGCCGGCTCAAGCAGTCGCTGGCCGATTCGAGCTTCGACGCGTGGATCAAGTTCTACCGCCAGGACGAGAACGCGCCGAACGCCATCGTCAGCTACTACGCCAAGGGCTCGCTGGTAGCCCTTGCGCTGGACCTGACCGTGCGCAAGGCGACCGGCGGCCGGCGCTCGCTCGACGACGTGATGCGCGTGCTCTGGCGCGAGTACGGACGCACCGGACGCGGGGTGGACGAAGACGCGATCGAACGGCTGGCCGAGCGCGTGACCGGCGTGCGCCTCAATCGCTTCTTCGATCGTGCCGTGCGCGGCACCGAGGATTTGCCGTGGGAGCCACTGCTGCGTGCCTTCGGCGTTCGCCTCACTGTGAGCGCCGCACAGTCCAACGCCGATCGCGGTGGCGGCAAGCCTCCCGCGAAAGCGCAAGAACGCTCCGTGCTCGGCGTACGCATCGACACTGCCGGCGGCGAGGTAAAGCTGACGCAGGTGTTCGACGACGGCGCGGCGCAGGCCGCCGAATTGTCGGCGGGTGACATCCTGATCGCGCTCGACGGGCTGCGCATCACGCCGTCGAACTGGGAGCAGGTGGTGGCCCGCTATCGGCCAGGCGCCGTCGTACGTGCGAGCGCGTTTCGCCGCGACGAGCTGATCGAGCGCCGCGTAAGGCTTCATGCCGCGCCGCGCGACACTTGCTTCCTTTCGATCGACGAGCGCGCGAGCCGTGCCCAGCGGCAGTTGCTCGATGGCTGGCTCGGTCGGCCCGAGCGCAGCGCGGCCGCACCGCCTGCCCGCCGCGGCAGGCGGCGCGCGAATACGAACTGAGCAGCCTAGTGTCCTGAGTCCGAAATTCGCCGCGCAAAAGATGCCGAGAATCGACGCCATACATTGCCGCGAATCCTCGCCAGGTGTCCAGCCTGGCTGTGGTCTCGCGTTCCGCGTCTGGCGCCGATTTCGACACTTTTGCCCGCTTGGCCTCAGGGCAGATGCTCGATCTGTGCGACGAACCTCGGACTCAGGACACTAGGAGCAGCCATGTCCGCGACAGCCAAACTCCCGCGCTTCGTCGTGTTCGTATTCGACGCCCTGCGCCGCGACATGATCACCGCGGAGCATATGCCGCGGCTGCGAGCGTTCATCGACGAGGGCTGCGATTTCCCTTCCAGCCGCTGCGCCTTCCCCTCGGCCACGCGCGTGAACGCGGCAGCGCTCGCCTGCGGTGCAATGCCGGGGGTCACCGGCGTGATCGCCAACCAGTTCTTCGATGCCCGCGTCTACGTGGACAAGCTGTTCCACACCGGCCGGCACGACGACATGCAGGCAGCCGAGCAGACCTATGGCGGGGCATTCGTGACCGCGCCCACGCTGGGCGACGTGCTGGCAAGCCATGGCCACAGCGTAGCCGTCGTCAGTAGCGGGTCGGCAGGCACCACGCACTTGCTAAATCCCCGCTCGGCCGTGCACGGTCACGTGACGCTGTGTCTCAGCGACTGGCGGCGCTCGTCGCCCGCTCTCTATGCAGACGGCATCCTGCGCCGGCACGGACCCATTCCCGCGGCCGCAAAGCCGAATCTGGCGCAAATCCGCTTGCAGATGGACATCATCCTGGAGAGTGTCCTGCCCGAGGTTGCGCCCGATGTCCTGCTAGTCTGGTTCTCCGATCCCGACTCGACCTACCACCAGTGCGGCATCGGCTCGCCGGAAAGCCTGGCAGCGATCGCAAACGCCGATCAGCAATTCGGCCGCTTTCTCGACCTCTGGCGCACGCACCCCGAGCGCGAGCGTTGCACCGTCGCCGTATGCTCGGATCATGCCCAGCTTAGTGCCGAGCGCCGGGTTCGGCCGAAGGAAGCCATGCGTGCTGCCGGGCTCGCCGTGGGCAACTTTCTCGATGCGGCGACGCCCTATGCCGGCAGCGCCGGCTACTACGGCGCCATTCGCGTCGCCGGAGGCAACCTGGAAAAACTCGCGCTGCTGGCGCAATGGCTGCAAGAGCAGCCCTGGTGCGGGCACGTATTCACGCCCGGTGGCGACGGCGTGCGCGGCAGTGTCCCCGGCACGCTCGACCGCAGCCTGCTCATGCTCGAGCACGCGCGCACGCCGGAACTGTACTACACCATGCGCGCCGACGACGCACCCAACCGTTTCGGCCTGCCGGGCACCTGCTGGTTCGCCTCCAGCGAAATTCCCGATGGCGGCGGCACGCACGGCGGTTTGCATCGCATCGAGATGAACAACCTGCTCGCGCTGCAAGGCGACGGATTGCGCCAGCGCTACCGCTCCCCCTGGCCGGCAAGCCAGACCGATCTCGCGCCAACGCTGCTCGACATGCTGGGTATCGAGGCGCCGGCGCAAATGACCGGCCGCGTGCTCGCCGAAGCGCGCGAGAGTGGCGCGGAACCCCCTCCCGTCGAAACCCGGGTATGCGACGCGCAGTCGGCGCACCATGCGCAATTCCTGCGCTTGTGGCGCGTCGGCACAACGACTTATATCGACCAGGGATGGGTGGCGGGCTGAACCGTCGCCGCCTTCCCGCACACACCGAGGAGCGAGGCCATGTCCGAGCGCGATTCGAGCGGAACCGGGCCGGTCGACATCCCCTTCACCCCCGAATTTCCACCGGGCGTGGGTCGTGCGCACCCGGTGCATCCGAGCGACACGCTGGTGATGGACTGCAATGTGCGGGTCCCGATGCGCGACGGCGGCTGGATCGCGGCGGATGTCTATCGGCCACGTGCGCAAATCCGCCATCCGGTGCTGCTGGTCGCCTCCGGGTATCCGAAGAAGCTCGACCACCTGCCTTCCAATCCCGCCTACCGTTTTCGCGAAACCTCCGACTTCGAATGGTGGGTCGCGCACGGCTATGCGATCGTGCGCACCGACGCCCGCGGCACCGGCGAAAGCACGGACGGCCAGTGGGATTTCTTCGGCCCGGGCGAGCAGCGCGACCTGTACGACAGCATCGAGTGGGCCGCGGCGCAGTCGTGGACGAACGGGCGCGTCGGCATGATGGGGCAAAGCTATTTCGCGCAGGTGCAATGGCTCGCCGCAGTCAATCGGCCGCCGTCGCTCGCGTGCATCGCGCCCTACGACGGCCTGGTGGACATCTATCGCGATCTCGCCTGGCACGGCGGCATGTTCAGCCAGGACTTCGTCGCCAACTGGGGCGCGCGCCAGGTCCACTTGAACAACCTGCCGTTCGAGCCGGCGGTGCCCGGGAACGTCATGCGCTTCGATGTCACAGGCGAGCTCATCCGCCATCGCCTGGACGGTCCGTTCTATCGCGCCCGTTCGGCCTTCTGGCGCCTCGACCAGATCGCGGTGCCGGTGTATTCGATCGGTGCCTGGGAAAAGGTACGCCTGCACACTCGCGGCAACGTGCTCGGTTACGAGCGCATCTCGCACGTCCCACGCAAGCTTCTCATGCTCGGCGGCGACGCGCAGGCGACTTTTCATACCGAGTCGCTCATGCGCGAGCTCGAGCGCTGGTATGCGCGCTGGTTGAAGGGCGCCGACAACGGCATCGAGCGCGAGCCGCCGGTTCGCATCTATGTCCAGGGCAAGAACGCAAGCTTCCGCGACGAGAATGAATGGCCCATCGCGCGCACGCGGGTGACCGAGCTCTATCTGCGCCCCGACGGACTGGGGCCCGAGCAGCCGGCGAGCGAGCACACGCGCTCGCTGGAGTACCCGCGCAACGATTTCCTCGGCGACATGGGCGCGGTGGTCTTCGAAACCGCGCCGCTCGATGCCGATATCGAGGTGACCGGCCCGATCAAGCTGGTGTTGTTCGTTTCCAGCGATCAGCCCGAAGCGGACATCGCGGTCACGCTCGCCGACAAGAGCGATCCTGGATCGATCGTCGTCACGCGCGGCTGGCAGAAAGCGTCACACCGCGTGCTCGAGCCGAGTCTCAGCGCGCTGCTGCGTCCGTTTCATCCGCACCAATCCGAGGAGCCGCTGGTGCCGGGCGAGGTGTATGAGGTCGAAATCGAGATTTGGCCGACATCCTGGCGCTTCGCCCGCGGCAACTGCATTGCACTTTCGATCGCCAACGGCGACCGGACGCATTTCTACGGCTTCAAGGCCGGCCGCGACAGCTACCATTTCGGCGGCCGCTTTCCTTCGCGGTTGCTGCTGCCGGTGATCCCCGCCTAGCCTTCTGCGCACAAGAGGTTCCAGGCGCGCGGTAGCGTGCGAGCCGATCCGCAACGTGGTCGCGGTAAGCTGAGGAGGGTATGCGCCGCTGCCTCAACTCGACCCAAGCGCCTTGGCGCAGCGCGCGACGCACATACTTGCGCGACGGCCGGCGCGGAATCGATTCTGTATGCGCTGCCGCGAACCGCTACAATCGCCCGGCCCCGCATCCCTTCGAACACCAACCGACGTGTCCACTACCCGCTCGCCGCGCGCGGCGTCCCGCGCGCCCGGGATCCATTTCAGCGAAGCCGCCGGTCTGCGTCATCTGCACGTCGGCGGCAGCGCCATCCAGAGCGCGATGCGCCTGGACGCGCCCGATGACCTCGCGCTCGCCTACACGCGGGCGATGATGGCGGGCCTGCTGTTCCATCCCGAACCGCGCGACGTGACGCTGATCGGCCTGGGCGGCGGGTCGCTTGCGAAGTACATCTACCGCCAGCTGCCGCAAACCCGCATCGTCGCCCTGGAAGTGGACGTGCGCGTGGTCGCGGCGGCGCACCGGATGTTCCATCTCCCCCTCGGCAAACGGCGCTTGCGCGTCATCGTGCGCGATGGCGCCCAATACGTCGCCGCACATCCGAAGAGCGCCGACATCGTCTTCCTCGACGCCTTCGTCAATCACCGCCAGGCGCCATCGATCCGCACCGACGCCTTCTATCGCTCGGCGCGCGAGGCGCTGCGCCGCGACGGCGTGCTGGTCGTGAACTACATGAGCGACGATCCCGGGCTGCGCGCGTACCTGCGCCGCCTCGCGGCCGCCTTCGACGGCCGCCTGGTGTGCTTGCGCGCGATCGGTGAGGACAACGTCATCGTATTCGCTTTCGCCGAAGACCCTGGGGCCGTGACGCCCGCCAGCCTGGCCGGCCGGGCCATCGCGCTCGAACGCCGGCACGGGCTGGAGTTTCGCCGCTTCGCCGAGGGCATCCGGCCGCTCGACCGTGTTCTGGTCGATCGTCGCCCGCTGCTCTCGCGCAGCGACCGGGCGCAGGCCGCAGCCAAGGCCCGGTAATCAAGCCGTGCGGGGCCGGGTGCGCCGGCGCGCATCCCAGCGCGTTGCCAGCGCGATGCCGGAGAGAATCAGCGCGAGCGCTACCAGCGCGCTCGGACGCAGCGGCTCGTCGAGGAATAGCGCACCCGCGCTCACGGCTACCACCGGGCTCATGTAGTTCACCAACGACATGAACGTGGGTCCCGCGCGCGCGATGAGGCGAAAGTAGACCAGCGTCGCGATCGCGGTGGGGCCGACACCCAACCAGATGCAGGTGGCCAATGCGGCGCCGTCCGGGCGCAGTGCGAGCGGATCGTCGAGCGCGAAGGCGACGATCAGCATGGCGACAGCCGCCAATGTCGTGGTCCAGGCGGCCGCGACCAGCGCGTGCGTGGGCGGCATGCGCTTGGTGACGATGGAGTTGCCGGCATAGCACAAGGCCCCGCCCAGGCAGGCCAGCTGGCCGAGCAGCTCGGTGCCGGTGCCGCGCCATTGCCGCAGCGCCTCGGGACCCAGCAGGACCGCAAGCCCCGCGAAGCCCAGCACGAAGCCGATCAGTTTGGCGGTCGTGATGTGCTCACCCGCAATGAAGCGGTGCGCGAGCAGCAGCGTGGCCAGCGGCATGAAGCCGACCAGGATTCCGGCCAGGCCGCTGTCCACGCTCTGCTGCCCCCAGGCGATGAAGAAGAACGGCAGGCAGTAGCCGAGCAGCGCCAGCACGCCAAAGTAGCGCCAGGTGCGGGCGTCGCGCGGAGTGGGCAACTTCAGCAAGCGCATCGCGCCGAACAGCAGGGACGCGCCGAGCGCGATCCGGATCGCCACCAGCGTCAGCGGCGTGATCGAGCGGATCGCGATCTCGATGAAGAAGAACGACGAGCCCCACATCCCCACCAGCGTTAGGAGCAGGATCCAGTCGACCGTGTCACGACGCTGGCTCATCTATGCCTCATCCTGGTTCGGCGTCCGCCGAGCGACCGAATCCGTCGTTCCCGCGCGGGCGGGAACCCGGAAGAAACGCAGTTCCCTGGACTCCCGCCTGCGCGCGAGTGACGGCCCGTCACGTGCATCGAAGCGTTACGTCCCGTAGCGGATGGGCGACTGCATTTGCCGCAGCGCGGCCAACGCGCTGTAGCAGGCGAGCCAGGCGGTTTTCGGGTTCTCCGGCGAAGGGATATTCTGCAGCGTGATCGAAATATCGCCGGTCACGGCCTTCACCGTGATGACATGCGTGTTGCGCACGACGTGGGGATCCGCCACGACCACGAGCCGGGTGCGATCGAAACCCACGCCGGCCATCGACAGCACGGCTGCGATGTTGACGTTTTGCGGGAAATGCTTGACGCCGGCGCGCGCTGGCCCGTCGTAGAGCACGAACGGTTGTTCCAGCCGATCCAGCTCGACGCCAAGCGCTTCGACGAAGGGGATACCGTACCAGGCGCGCGGCGGCTTGGCCGTGCGGATCACGACTTCGTCGGCGCCCGAAATCACCGCGGCCTTGAGCGCGTCCAGCGCGCCGATGCCGCCCGAAGGCACGTACAGCAACGCGCCGCTCGCACGGGCGGCTGCTTCGAGGCGTTGCCGCAGCATGTCGTCGGCAAGCGCGCCGGCCGAAAGCACGATCAGCGCGATGCCGGTGGACAAGACCTTCTCGGCGTGTGCCTCCACCCAGGCATGCGCGGCCGCTTCCACGATCGCATCCGGACGCTGCGCGATGACCGTATCGAGCTCGCTCGTGAACGCGATCGCGTGTTCCTGCGCGAGCCCGCGGCACGAGGCGCTGCCTTCACGCCCGACGAGGCCCATCACCTCGAGCTCACCCAGATCGCCCTTGCCGATATGCTCGAGGATCAGCCGCGCGATGCATCCGCCGCCGACGATGGCAATGCGCATGACGTTCCTTTCCAACGTGTGAATTCCGCTATCGTCGCTCAGAGTCGCAGCGCCTGGCAACGGTACCGCCCCTGGCCGCAAATGCCCGGAGCGCTAATCGGCTTGCAGCCAGAAGGTCACCGGCCCTTCGTTCACCAGCATGACCTGCATGTCGGCGCCGAACGCGCCGGTCGCCACCGTGGCGTGCCGGCTGCGCACTTCGTCCACCATCCGGCCGAACAAACGCAGGCCCTCCTCGGGCGCAGCCGCGCTGGAAAAGCTCGCGCGCGTTCCGCGGCCGGTATCGGCGGCCAGCGTGAATTGCGGAACGAGCAGCACGCCGCCGCCGACGTCGGCCACCGAGCGGTTCATCTTGCCCTGCTCGTCGGGAAAAACGCGGTAGCCGAGAATGCGCTCGGCGAGCCGCCCGGCCTGCGCGTCGCCGTCGCCGCGCTGCACGCCGACGAATACGAGGATGCCTCGGTCGATGGCGCCGACAGCTGCACCGTCGACCGTGACGCTGGCATGGCTCACGCGCTGCAGCAGGGCGATCATCGCGTCTCGCTTGAGCTTCTTTTAGTCGGGATAATCGAGCTCGCGCTGATGTCGAATGGCGAGGATTCTCACCACGTCGTAGGACGACAAATATCGATACAGCGCAACGTACCCGGTGCGGCCGAATGAAATGACCAGCTCGCGCAACTCGCCCTCCACGCGCCGCCCGACGAAGGGGTGAGCGCCGAGCATGTCGACGGCGTGGCGAATGGCTTCAACCGCTTCGGCTGCAATTCCCGGATCATGTTCTGCCAGAAATTCGAACGCTCGTTCGATATTGCCGAGCGCATTCTCCGAATAGACTATCCGCGCCACGGCTTCGGCCGGCGCGCCTTGGGATTACGGACGAGCCTCGTCATCCAGGCATGCACATCGGCGGCAGCGTAGACCGATGCCCCGGCATCGATTGCACGGTCGGCCGCCTGGGCTTCGCGGACGAATGCGCGCATTCGTTCCGCTTTCTCGACTTCCCGCTCCACGGCAGCGAGCATCAGGCTATGCGGGGACTGCCTGGTTTCACGAGCCAAGCGGGCAATGCGTGCCTTCAGGGGCGCCGGAATCTTGAGAGTCGTCGTCGAGGCCATCGGAATTCGTCCGTGTCATGGGTGACACCAAAGTAGCACTACGAAAGCGAGCTGGCAACAATCTCGCGGGTGATTGGGACGGACCACGAATAACGTGGCGCCCGCCATCTCGGTCTGCGATCCAGCATGCCCAGGCAAGCCGTTTACACACATGCCCGCCGCCCCCTGAAGGGGAGCATCGATGGCAGGGAGCCGCGCGATTGTGGCTCTGCGCCAAAGCTGGGACAATGTGCGCATGGAAAAAATCGTCCCGCCCGAATACGTGCAAGCGGTCCAGCAGCTCTTCGACGAAGCGATCGAAGCAGTCGGGCTCGCCAAGCAATGCAAGGAAGTCGATGACCTGTGGGCGACGCTCGCGGTCGCGCTGCTCAAGCTCGACCTCGCCTCGAACTTCATCGAGCAGCATCAGCCCGGCTTCATCAAGGAAGTGAACGAGGCCAAGCAGCGGGTCATTTCGGCGCTCACTCCGAAGCACTAGCCAAGATCCCCCGCATGGACGCGGCCGAGATCACCGAAGCATTGCGACAGGCCATCGCCGCGGCAGATGAGGATATCGCCTGCGCGTATCTCTTCGGCAGCCGCGCGCGCGGTGATGCCCGGGCGGAGAGCGACGTCGACGTGGCGGTCCTGTTCAGTGAGTCTCCGCCCGCCACCCTCGAAGGGCTTCGCTACGA
>JBOIEI010000771.1:0-2792 GCA_050741055.1 Burkholderiales bacterium
CGCTCATGGTGCCGAGCACGTATTCGGCAGCGAGCCGATCCAGCAGCTCGGGACGGTCGTAATTCATGCAAGCCGGTCGAGGCAGCGCTTCAGGCGCTCCAGCCCGCGCCGCAGCCAGACTTTGACGCTGCCGATGGGAGAACCCATGGTCTGCGCGACTTCCGAGTGGCTGAGTCCCTGGTAGTAGGCGAGCGCGAGGCACTGCCGCTGCGGCCCTTCGATGAGCGCAAGGCAATCGCGGATGGCGAGCGCATCGGCGGCCTTTTCCAGCAGGCCGAGGGGATTCGGTCCGTCGTCGGCGATCTCGCGCGTCGGATGCTCGCCGTCATCCTCGAGCGACTCGGTCCTGCGCCGGGAAGCGCCGCGCAGCTCGTCCAGGGCTCGGTTGCGCACGATGGCGGTGAGCCACGTCATGGGCTGGCTCAGCGCCGCCTGATAGGCACCGGCCCGGTTCCATGCGTTGACGAAGGCATCCTGCAACACTTCCTCTGCGCGCTCCCTTTGTCTCACTATACGAAGCGCGACGCCCAACAGATACGGCGCGGTGGCATCGTACAAGCGGCGGAAAGCGGCCCGATCCTGCAGCGCGACGCGGCTCAGGAGCTCCTGCAGCTCGCCGGATGGGGTCACGATCTGGACCCTGGCACTAGCGCAGCGCGTCGATGCCGCGCAGCAGGTTCACCATCTCGATCGCGGCCGCGGCGCACTCGGCGCCCTTTTGTTGCACGCGTTCGGCCGCCTGGTCGTCGGTATCGCAGGTGAGCACACCGTTGGCGATCGGTATGCCCGTGTCGAGCTGCACGCTCGTGATCCCGCTGGCCGATTCGTTCGAGACGATCTCGAAGTGATAGGTCTCGCCGCGGATGACGGCGCCGAGCGCGATCAAGGCGTCGAAACGGCGGCTTTGCGCCAGCCTCTGCAATACCAGCGACAGCTCCAGGGCGCCCGGGACGGTGACGATCAGGACATCGGAATCATTCACCCCGTGCTTGCGCAGCGCCGCGGTGCACGCGGACAGCAGTCCCTCGCCGACTTCCTCGTTGAACCGGGCAACGGCGATGCCGATGCGCAGGCCGCTCCCGTCCAGCCGAGGATCGAGCGCGTTGATACCGTTTGAGCGTGCCATCGCGAACCCCTATCGAGCTTTCGTACTCCATGACCCCGCCCGACCTTCGCCCCTTCCAGGGGAGGAGAGTCGTGCCCGTAGCGAATCGTCGTCCGATACGGACCGGTCGAATAGTCGGCGTCAGTCTGCCGGCAGCAGATAGCCGGTCACTTCCAGATCGAATCCCACCATGCTCGGCATCTTGCGCGGAAGCGCCATGAGCCGCATGCGAGCGACGCCCAGGTCGCGCAAGATCTGCGCACCGATGCCGTAGGTGCGCAACGTCACCGAGCTCGGGCCCGTGTCGGCCGCATCCGCGGCACGAGCGCGTTCGAGCAGATCCGGCCCGGTCTCCGGCCGGTGCAACAGCACGATGACGCCCGCGCCTTCGCGCGCGACCGCGGCCATTGCGTCGTTGAGATTCCATGAGTGACGCTGGCTGCGAATGTCGAGCAGATCGATGGCCGAAAGCGGCTCGTGCACGCGCACCAGCGTTTCGGCCTGCGGCGAGATCGTTCCGCGCACCAGGGCGAAATGGGTTGCGGCGGCGATCTTGTCGCCGTAGGCCACCAGCCGGAAAGGCCCGTGAAACGTCTCGACCTCACGCTCGTACAGGCGAACGACCAGCTTCTCGGTGCGGCTGCGGTAGTGGATGAGATCGGCAATCGTGCCGACCTTGAGCCCGTGCAGGGCGGCGAACTCGAGCAGGTCCGGCAGCCGCGCCATCTCGCCGTCCTCTTTCAGCACCTCGCAGATCACCGCCGCCGGAGAAAACCCGGCGAGCGAGGCCAGATCGCAGCCCGCCTCGGTATGCCCCGCCCGCACCAGCACCCCGCCGGGCTGCGCCGTGAGCGGAAAAATGTGGCCGGGCTGGACGATGTCGCGCGCGCTCGCATCGGCCCGGGTGGCTGCACGCACGGTCTGCGCGCGGTCGGCCGCCGAAATGCCGGTCGTCACACCTTCGGCGGCTTCGATCGACACGGTGAACGCCGTTCGGTGCGGCGCCCGGTTGTTGGCCACCATGGGCGGCAGCTCGAGCTGACGGCAACGCTCGTCGGTGAGCGTCAGGCAGATGAGGCCCCGGCCGTAGCGCGCCATGAAGTTGATCGCCTCGGCGCTGACGAAATCGGCCGCGAGCACGAGATCGCCCTCGTTCTCGCGCTCCTCGTCGTCGACGAGGATCACCATTTTGCCGGCACGCATGTCGGCGATGATCTCGGGTATGGGGCTGACGGCCATGGTGTGCAGCGTTGCGGCGCGAGCGCGGGAGGCGCTTCGCTGGTGCGAGGATTCTAGCATCGCGGGGCGCGGTTTCCGGCTGGCTGGGCCTCGGCCCATGGCGCGCCGCATTGACCGCCTGCGAGGGCAATGCGCGCTTACGCGAGCATGCGCTCGATATACCGCGCCATTAGATCGACCTCGACGTTCACCCGCGCTCCGGCCGCGAGCCTGCCGAGGTTCGTTGCGGCGAGCGTGTGCGGGATCAGATACACGGAAAAGACATCGCCTTCGATCTCGTTCACGGTCAGGCTCACGCCGTTGACCGTCACCGAACCTTTGCGCGCGACGTAGCGGCAGAGCTCCGGATCGATGCGCACGGCGAGCAGGCGGTTGTCTCCGATGGCATCGAAGCGAACCACGGTGCCGGTGCCGTCGACATGGCCGCTCACCAGGTGGCCGCCCAGGC
>JBOIEI010000772.1:0-3102 GCA_050741055.1 Burkholderiales bacterium
GTGTACGAGGACTACAAGCGCGCGTTCGGCGCCGAGCCCGGCCGGATCAAGGCGATCGCCATCATGACCGACACCGACAATACCGGCGCTTCGGTCGAGGCGTACTACGGCGATATCGCGTTCCTCAGCGTCGCCGAAGCACAGCGGATTTCGCTCTCGCCGCGCAAACGCGCGACGCGCCAGGCGAAGGAGTGAGTCTCGGTAAAGGGGACGCGTGATGCCTTCGCGCTTCGAGGGTCCCTTCGGCAACGGTCCCTGATCAACTTACGCTACGTGGCTCCCGCCTTCGCGGGGAAGCGTTGTTCAAACGCGCAGCGCCGCCAGCACTTCCTCCAGCATCTTCCTCGCGTCGCCGAACAGCATGCGATTATTGTCCTTGTAGAAGAGCGGATTGTCGACCCCGGCGTAGCCCGAGGCCATGCTGCGCTTCATCACGATCGAGGTCCTGGCTTTCCAGACCTCCAGCACCGGCATGCCGGCGATGGGGCTGGCCGGATCGTCCTGCGCCGCTGGATTGACGATGTCGTTGGCGCCGATCACCATGGCGACATCGATGCGTGGAAAGTCGGCGTTGATCTCGTCCATCTCCAGCACGATGTCGTAGGGCACCTTGGCCTCGGCCAGCAGCACGTTCATGTGGCCCGGCATGCGGCCGGCGACCGGATGGATGCCGAAGCGCACGTCGACGCCTTTTTCGCGCAGCAGCCGCGTGATCTCGTAGACCGTGTGCTGTGCCTGCGCCACCGCCATGCCGTAGCCCGGGACGATGATGACTCTCTTCGCGTCGCGCAGCAGCTCCGCGGTTTCCGTGGCGGAGATCGGCTGCACCTCGCCGGCCGGCTGCTCGCCGCCCCCGCTCGGCGCCGTGGCGCCGCCGGTGCCGAACCCGCCCGCGATGACACTCAGGAACTGGCGGTTCATCGCACGGCACATGATGTCGGAGAGGATCGCGCCGCTCGAGCCCACCAAGGCGCCCGTCACGATCAGCAGATCGTTCGAGAGCATGAAGCCCGTGGCGGCCGCCGCCCAGCCCGAGTAGCTGTTGAGCATCGACACCACCACCGGCATGTCGGCCCCGCCGATCGCCATCACCATGTGGATGCCGAACAGGAGCGCGATCGCCGACATCACGATCAGCGCCGTCATGCCGTCGTCGACGGACTCGGCGCGCAGGAATTCGCGTCCGAACCACAGAACGACGAGCAATCCCGCCAAGTTGATCCAGTGGCGAGCCGGCAGCAGCATCGGTTTGCCGCCGATCTTGCCCGAGAGCTTGCCGAACGCAATCACCGAGCCGGAGAATGTCACCGCCCCGATGAGAATGCCGATGTAAACCTCCACCGCGTGGATCGTCTTCTCGGCCGGCGCGAGGTGCGCGGAAGCGGCCGGATCGATGTAGTTGGCGAAACCGACCAGCATCGCGGCCAACCCGACCAGGCTGTGCATGAGCGCAACCAGCTCCGGCATCTGAGTCATCCTGACCACGCGGGCGGCGTAGATGCCGATGCTGCCGCCCACAGCCATGGCGCCGATGATCCAGGGGAGGCCCGCGGCGGTCACGTGCGGCCCGAACACCGTCGCCAGCACGGCGATGGTCATGCCCAGCATGCCGTAGACGTTGCCGCGGCGCGAGCTCTCCGGGTTCGACAAACCGCCCAGGCTCAGGATGAAGAGAATGGTCGCGCCGATATAGGCGACGGTGGCGAGGCTTTGCGACATCGTGCGCCCTATTTGCGGAACATCGCCAGCATGCGCTGGGTCACGGCGAAGCCGCCGAGCATGTTGATGGTGGTGAGCGCGATGGCGATCACCGCAAGCCAGCGAATCCAGTCCTCGGGCCGCTCCAGCCCCGCTTCGAGCGGTGGGGCGATCTGCACCAGCGCGCCGATGGCGATGATGCTGCTGATCGCATTGGTGACGCTCATGAGCGGGGTGTGCAGCGCCGGCGTCACGTTCCAGACCACCATGTAGCCGACGAAGCAGGCCAGCACGAACACGGTGAAGTGGCCGAGAAAGGCAGCTGGTGCATTCGCGCCGATGAACCAGAACGCGATCGCCCCCACGGCGATGATCGCGGCGGTGATCGCGGGCGAAGTTGGCGCACCTGCCGCACCGTGCGCGGCAGGCGGCTTGGGCGCAACGGCGGCCGGCTTGGCCGCCGGCGGGGCAGCCGGGATCTTCGGCGCTGGCGGCGGCCAGGTGATCTTGCCTGCCTTCACCACCGTCGTGCCGCGGATCACCGCGTCATCCATGTTGACGTCGATGACGCCGTCCTTGGACTTGCACAGCTCTTCGGCAAGACGGAAGAGATTGGTTGCGTACAGGGCGCTCGACTGGCGCGCAAGCCGGCTCGGCAGGTCGGTGTAGCCGATGATGGTCACGCCGTGCGCCACCGTCACCTCGTTGGGCACGGTGAGCTCGCAGTTGCCGCCCTGCTCCGCGGCCATGTCGACGATGACGCTGCCCGGGCGCATCGATTTCACCATCTCGGCGGTGATCAGGTGCGGGGCGGGCCGGCCGGGAATGAGCGCGGTGGTGACGATGATGTCGACATCCTTGGCCTGTTTGGCGTAGACCTCGGATTGCGCCTTCTGGAACCCTGCGCTCATCACCCGGGCATAGCCGCCGCTGCCGGCGCCCTCCTCTTCGTAGTCGACAGCGACGAACTCTCCGCCCATCGACTTCACCTGGTCGGCCACTTCCGGGCGGGTGTCGTTGGCGCGCACGATGGCGCCCAGGCCGGACGCGGTGCCGATCGCCGCGAGCCCTGCCACGCCGGCGCCGACCACGAACACCTTGGCGGGCGGCATCTTTCCCGCCGCCGTGATCTGGCCGGTGAAGAGGCGCCCGAAATGATGCGCCGCCTCGATGACGGCGCGATAGCCGGCGATGTTGGCCATCGACGAGAGCGCATCGAGCTTCTGTGCGCGCGAGATGCGCGGCACATTGTCCATCGCCAGCGCGGTCGCTTTCTTGTCGGCCAGCTGCTGCAGCAGCTCCGGGTTCTGCGCGGGCCAGATGAAGCCGATCACGGTCGCGCCCTCGCGCATGAGGCCGATCTCCTCCGCCGTCGGCGCTCGCACCTTGAAGACGATGTCGGAC
>JBOIEI010000773.1:0-3546 GCA_050741055.1 Burkholderiales bacterium
GCCGAGCTCGATGCCGCGGTCGACGCGCTCGCGCAGACACTGCTTGCCAAGCCGCCGGTTGCGCTCGCGGAGGGTAAGCGCTTCTTCTACCGCCAGATCGAACAGGGGATGGCGCAGGCCTATGAGGAAGCGGCGGCGCTCATCACCAGTCAGATGCTCGCCGACGAAGCACTGGAAGGCGTGAACGCGTTCCTGGCGAAGCGTAAGCCCGACTGGTCGCTAGAGTGACCGAGGCGATCCCGGCTACGGCAGCCACAAGGTAAAGCAGGTTCCGCCGCCGCCGCGATTGGCCAGCTCGACGCGCCCGCACCGCTCACCGCTCACGTGGCCCGCGGCCACCAGGCGGGAGAAATGGATGCCAAGTGCGTTGCCGTTGCACTCGCCGCGCTCGGCGCGCAATGGCGCTTCGACCAGCAGCTCGTCGGGAAACGAGCCGGTATCGTCCTGGATGCCGAACCCGAGGTAGCCATCGCTCATTCGAAATTCCAGCGTCACGGCTGAATACGCGTACACGAGCGCGCTGTGCAGAGCGTTGTGCAAGGCCATGCTCACCAGCTCGCGGTCGAAGAACCAGAACTGCGGCACCAGATCGGGTGCACGCACGTCGATGGCGATGCGGCTACCGGCGAGCGAGACCGCTTCGTGCTCGAGCTCTTCCACCAGTTCGATCGGCGACCACGCATCGGGTCGGATGCCGCCCGCGCGTGCGAGCCGCTCGAGCATCATGACCTGGCCCAGCCGGTCGGACAGGCGGCGCGTCACCATGCGTGCCGCCGGCAAACCGTGCCCTTCGGGCAACGCGCGATCGAGCAGCAACGTAAGCTCGCCCACCAGGTCGGCTGCCTCCCTGGCATTCGATTCGATCAGGGCGCGTGTGCTGAGCGCTTCGGCCGGCATGGGCTCGCTCGCTACGCCGCAGCCTGCAAGGCTTGCAGTAGCTGCCGGTAGAGCTCCGCGACCTGCAGGTATTTCGGATGCTCGGGGTGACGCAGATGCACCCGCCGCATATAGGCTTCCACCCGTTCGCGCTTGTCGGCTTGCAGGCCGTGCATCTGCATGTGCGAGACGAGCGCATGCGCGGCGTTCATGACAATGTGCGCGTTGTCCGGCATGGTTCCGGCCGCTTCCTCCAGCAGCTCGATCGCGCCGTCCAGGTCGCCGCTTTTCGCCAGCGCCACGCCCTCGTTGTTGATGCGTACAGCGTCGTCGACACAACGCTCCACCAGCGTTTCGCCCTGCTCCTCGCGATCGATATCGCGGTACATGCGCCGCACCTGGTCGAGCAGCTGCGAGTCGTCGTGGTTGTTCGATACCAGCCGGCGCATCAGCGCCGCGCCCTCCGCCTCTCGCCTGTTGAGGTAGCAGGCCCGCGCCAGGTCGAGCGCGGTGTCGCGCGCCAACTCGACGCCTCCCGCATTGGCGGCGGCAAGCGCCTCGTCCAGGGCCTTGCGCGCGTCCCGCGGATTCTCGGCCCGGCTGTGCACGAGGCTCTCGACGGCGTAAGCGGATGCCTGCACCGTGGCGGAGCCGGGGAAAGTTCTTTTCGCCTCGGCGAGCGTGTCCAGGGCCTGGGGGTACTTGGCGCGGTCCATGTAGATGCGCGACAGCGTCAGATGATCATCGGGGTTCGGCGCAAAACCGTGCCGGCTTTTGCGCACCACTGCGCTGTAGGCGGCCTCGGCCGTTTCGAGGTCGCGGGCGCGCAAGGCGAGCGCGCCGATCGACTTGTGACGATGGACCGCGTTGGGCGAAACCTCCAGCGCCATCTGCAGCACCGCCTTGGCATCGTCCTCGTTGTCGCAACGTCCGTGCAGTTGCGACAGCTCGTCGTACGCCGCCAGATACTCCGGGGCGTCGGCCAGGAGCTCGGTCAGAACCGAGCGCGCCTCTCCGTAGCGACACAGACCCGCAGCCGCACGCGCCATACCAAGACGTGCCCACGGCACCGCGCGCGCGTGCAAAACCTGCTCGAATACCGCCTGCGCTTCGCCGTGGCGCGCGAGCGCGAGCAGCGCGTCGCCCTTCATACGCGCCAGGTCGAACGCAAACCTCGGCTCGGTGCCGATCAGCCGATCGCACGCCTGCAGCAGGGCCTCGTGCCGGCCGCTAGCGCGCAACTCGTGGATCTCGGCCAGCTTTTTCTTGCGCTCCAGCGCTCGCACCAGGCGCAAACGCAGCGTTTCCTCGGTAAACGGCTTGACCAGGTAATCGTCGGGCGCGAGCTCGGCGGCCGACATCACGCGGTCATAGGCGCGCTCCGCGGTCACCATCACGAAAACAGCCGTGGGCGCGAGCAGGTGCTCGTTGCGGCAGTACTCGAGCAGCTGCTGCCCGTCGGGACCGAGCCCCAGGTCGAAATCGGCCAGGACGATGTCGTAGCGCATGTTGCGCAGTCGCGCCACTGCCTCCCGGGCGCTGCGCACCGCGTGCGGACTGCGGATGCCGCATGCCTCCAGCGCACGCGAAAGCGAGGCGAGCATTCCGGGGTGGTCGTCGACGACCAGGGTGCGGCTGCGAGTCAGATCCATGGGCGCATGAATGCCACGGCCCGGGCACGCGAACCAGTACGGCCCTGTATCCCGGATAGCCGGGAGAATCGGGTCCTGTGCGGCGTTGCGCGGCGATTACCGTGGCCTATACTGGGCTCCTTCGGTCCTGACTACGACGGACCGGGCCCATTTCTTTAGGATCGGCCTTGGACAACTGCGGCGGGAGAGCGGCAACCGGGATGGCGGCAGCGTGGGTGAATGCGCTCTGCGCCCTCGTGGCGATTACGACGTTGGCGGGGCCCGCCTGGAGCGCCGAACGCGACATCTGCGAAAACAAGGCCGGCCCGGAATTGATCCGCTGCATCGAGGCGGCCGCGCGCTCCGGCGGCCCGGCGCCCTCGCAGGACGCTGCCAAGGCGGCCCCGACCAAGCGATCGACATCATCTTCGGTGGTTACGCCGGTTGCACCCGCATTCGTACCCCCGCGCGCACCGGCCGAGGACTGTACGGGGCGAAGCGGCGAGGCGTTGCGCCGCTGCCTGGCAGCCGGTGGGCGGTTGAATCCGGACGCGTTTCCCAGCGCACCCACCGTCCCGGCCGCTGCCGCCGCCCCGACGACGGCACCCGCTCGCGCCGAGAGCTGCGAAGGCAAGAGCGGCGAAGCGCTGCGGCTGTGCGTGGAAGCGCAATCGAAGGATGCAGGCATCGCCGCGGCAAAGCCGTCGCAGCCGCAGGTGATCCCGTGTAGCGGCTACACGGCAGTCGATCAGCCGCTGTGCCTGCATCGCAACTCGGCCATCGTCGAGTGCCGCAAGCGCAACCTCTACCCCGACGTCGACGTCTGTTTGCGCAGCCACATGGCCCGCGCCCCGCAGCCGGCGCGCGCCGACTGCGGCAAGCTGCAGGCGCGGCTGCGCGCACATTGCGAAGCCCGCAACCGGGTTTACGCTGCGTGCAGCGGCGACAAGATGGGCTACTTCGCTTGCCTGGAGCGGCAGTTGGGAAGCGATGCCGTGCTTACGCGGCGTTAGTACGCTTCATCCCGAGAGGGCCGACT
>JBOIEI010000774.1:0-28295 GCA_050741055.1 Burkholderiales bacterium
GGCGCCATGAGACGGCTGTAGCCGTCCGTGCCGCCGCCTTCACTGAAGGGAACGATTATCGTGATCTGCTTGCCGGAAAAGTCCACCGCCGCGGCCACCGCCGTTCCTGCCGCTGCAGCCACTGCGATCAGCGCCGCGAAGCCGAGCGTCGCGACCGTGCGAAACAACGTCCTGGTACCAAGTCTGGTGCATGGGTTCATGTCCTGGCCTCCTCCTCGATTGGAATGGCAGACGCGTAGTCCCAAACATTTCCAGGTGTTGCACACCTGATGACTCGGGATCCCGACCGGAGTTCACGCGCGGCGCACAGCCGCGGTACAGGTTATTCGGCACTCGTCGCCGCAACGAGCGAGTGCGTGCGTACGTGAAGCTGGCAAGCATTGAGTGCTCGCCATACGTAGATCACTGCGCCTTCAGCCCCGCCTGCTTGACGATGCGCGCCCACTTGGCGATCTCGGCGCGGACGAAGGCGGCGAACTCGGCGGGCGAGTTGCCGACGGGTTCGGCGCCGAGTGTGGCAAGCCGCTCCTTCACATCGGGCTGCGCCAGCATCTTCACCGTCTGCGCATGGATGGTCTTGACGATCGCCGGCGGCGTGCCGGCCGGGAAAAACAATCCGTTCCAGCCGACGATCTCGTAGCCCTTCAGTCCCGCTTCGTCCAGCGTCGGCAGGTCGGGCACGAGCGGCGAGCGTTTCTTGCCCGAAACCGCGAGCGCGCGCAGCTTGCCCGCCTTCACGAACGGCAGCGTGCTCGGGATGTTTTCGAGCATGAGCTGGATCTGGCCGCCGACGAGATCGGCGAGCGCCGGCCCGCCGCCCTTGTAGGGCACGTGTGTCATTTGCAGCCCGGCCATCGCCTTGAGCATTTCGCCGGCGAGGTGAGGCGTGGTGCCGCGGCCGCCGGAACCGAAATTGAGCTTGCCGGGATTGGCCTTGGCATAGTCGATGAGCTCCTTCACCGATTTCACCGGCAGCGCCGGGTTCACCACCAGCATCAAGGGTGCGGACGCGATCAGGCTGACGGGAATGAAATCCTTCAATGTGTCGTAGGGCAGCTTGCGATACAGACTGGGATTGACCGTGAAGGTGAGGCTCATCATGAGCAGCGTGTACCCGTCCGGCGGCGCCTTGGCCGCGAGCTCGGTGCCGACGATGCCGCTCGCGCCCGGCCGGTTGTCCACGATCACCTGCTGGCCGAGGCCTGCGGTGAAGTTCTGCGCGGCGATTCGCGCCATGATGTCGTTGGAGCCGCCGGGCGAGAACGGAACGATCAGCCGGGTCGGCTTGACCGGATATTCGGCGGCGTGCGCGCCGATGCCCGCCGCGAGTACGACGAGACCCATGATGCAGGCAAGATGCCGGCCGACCGAATTCATCTGCTGTCCCCTTTCGACAAGAGAGTGCTGCGCGCATCGGCATCGATGCCGCTGCAACGAGCCGTTCGCAGCTGATTCTACGCTTGGCCGTCGATCGAACCGGCAAACGGGGACATTGAAAACAGGTGCGGCGCGGCGTCAACCGATACCGCGTACGTCGAAGGCGCGCGCAAAGCGGTAGAGCGTGCCAGCCCGCACGGCAGTTGAGCAGCGCGGTGCTGCTACTCGCCGGCGCTGTCGAATCGCAGCGCGCTCGAGCCTTCGCCCTTGCCGACGTGCTTGCGCAGGCCCAGCCATAAGAGGCTGCTGCCAGAGATCCAGCGCGTCGATTCGAACTGGCGCGTGACCTTCACGCCGGCTCTCGGTACTTCCTCGTCGTAGAGCGCGAGCCTGGGCACGGCATTGAGCAATTCGCTGCGCGCGCGCCGGACCGCGTTGGTTCCATCGGGCGCCAGCATGGCGGCGCGCACCAGCCGCAGCGAGGGAGTATTCGCGCTCGTACGCTGCGGTAATAGCGGGATCCAGTGCGACGGCATGGCAGTCGCCAGCCGATAACGCGGTATCGCGCTTGGCTGCGGCAGTTCGCTCTCGAGCGCATCGGGCTCGGCTGCAGGCTCGAGACGCTGCTCGACGGGCCCTTGCACGACGTGCTCGACTGCCCACGCCATGTTGGCCATTTCGTCGCGCAGGAACAGGATCTCTTCCAGCGGGCGGCTGGCGAGCGCGCGCGTGAGGCTCGGGGCAAGGAACAGCAGGTTCGATCTCGGTCGCGCCGGCGCTTCCCCGCGCTGGACGTGGCTCAGCTCGAACATGGACCAGCCGGTGGCCGGCTTCGACGGCTGGTTGATCGGGGAAAGCAGCGTCTGCACGCCGAACGTATCGGTGACGACGAGCGAGCGCGTCAGCGTCAGCGTGCCAACATCGAGGTCGATCGGGATCACGTACCAGTCGTTGCCGAAGTTGGTGGCGAACTCGCTCAGCATGAGGTGCGCGATGTCGCCGGGCCCTGCGGGGAGCAGGCCGTAGTCGATCGCGGCATCTTCGATCTCCCAGAAGCGCTGCGCCGGCGCGCCGCGAAAGCTGACAGGCGCCGGCATGACGGCACGAAGCTGCGCGCTGCTCGCCTTGTCCTTGGTCGCGCCGAGATTGATTTCGAAATCCAGATCCATGCTGTGCCAGTCGAGATGGCCCTCGGCGTACTGGGTGGCCGTCAACGGCGTTTCCTCGCCGCCGGGGGCGGCGGCGATCGAGAACGTGTATTCCAGCCGCTCGGGATTCCATGCATCGGCCGCATCGTCATGCGGCAGGCAGAAGAGCGCTTCGTGCTGCGCCGACCAGGCGTCGATCGCGGCATCGACCTCGGCCCGGTCGGCGGCGGCGATCTGCATGTCGGCCGGCAAATCAATGCGCCGCCCGCGGGCATCGCGGAACGCGGCGAGAATCCGCCGTGCATCGGGGGCGCGCTGCGCCATCAAGCGCCAGTACGAGCGCGTTTCGGCATCGAGTTGCGCGATCTCTTCGGCCGTGGGCGGCTGCAGCGTAAAGCGCGCAAGAAAATCCGCACGGTAGTTGCGCGATGTCGGCTGAGCTTCGAGCAGGCGCAGGAAGTCGAGGCCCGATTCGACCGCCAGCTTGAGCGATCCGTGCGGCGTGGGCGTGCGCAGCGGCTGGCGTTCGACCAGCGTCTCGAGCGGCATCGCGCGCGCGTCGTAGCGGGGCGCGTCGACTTGCGTATCGGGTTCGATGGCGCCGGCGAAATAGCGCGACACGGGCGCAGACTCGCCGCGCCAGCGCGCAAGCACCGGCGTGCCGGTGTCCTCGCCCTGATATTCGCCGCTCTGCCATTGCCGCGCCAGCAGCCACAGCGGATCGTGGATGCGCGCCTGCACCGATTCGGTCATTTCCTGGTCGCGGCAGCGCGGCTCCAGGCGTACCCAGCTCGTGATCGATCCCATGGCTCGGAGCCTTCTTCAACCCATCAACGATCGAAAATCGGGCGCTATCGCGTCGCCATCGGCATTGACCGCGAAATGCAACGCGGGCAGAAAGTGCGAGAGCTCCCCCACCGCCTGCGCGCCGGCGATCGGATTCAGCACTGCGGTATCGAGCGCCTCGGCATCGAGCGCGCGCACCTGCGCCATGGCCAGCGTATCGAGCAGCAGTCGATGCAGGCCGGCGCCGGTCCAGGCCTCACCCGGGACTTGCGGCACGGCGAGCAGCAGCGCCTGCGGCGCGCGCGAGTCGGGCGCGTCATGCTGAAACGCGATCGCCGTTGTCTCGGCGGCCGACGGCACGACTTCGACCCATTCGTCGACGAGAATCCCGGCAAGCGGCTTGGCGAGATCGAGCGAGGCGTCGGCATGCACGACGAGCGACAGGCGTCCGGCTGGCATTTCGCGTTCGGGCTCGGCCGCCAAACCGAGCCAGCGATCGCCATCGATGTGCGGCAGCTGCGCGACGGCGAGCTCCATGCGAGCGCCTGTCCCGGCCGCTTCGGCGGCATTGAGGCAGGCGCCGAGCTGCGACAACGACTCGCGCACGCGTTGCATCCGCTGGAACCAGGGGTAGACGGCGAGCTTCGTGCCGCCTTGCAGCTTGCTGCTCGCCGCGAGCGATTGCGCGAGCTCGGCAGCATTCGCAGCCGCGAAACGGGGCAGGGCCAGGAACGAGTCGCCGAATATCGCCTGCAGGCGCTGCGTCGGATGGCTCGCCGCTCTTGCGCGCGCGACCCGGCGTTCCGCCTCGCTCGCCAATGCGGAACCTTGCGCCGCCAGTGCCTCCGCGTCGGCCAGAGGCTGCGGGCTCGAGCCGGGAATGCCGAAGCGGCTCAGTCCCGCGATCGCATTGCGTAGCGGGGTCTTGCTGGCAGCCGTGGGAGCGAGCAGTCGCGTTTTGAGCTTTGCCGGCGGTCGCGTCAGCGCGCTCTGCGCGGCCTTGGCGCGCTTGGCGAGCTCCTTGTCGTCGGTGCCGGCCTCGGCGCCGTGTTGGAGCGAGACGAGATCGCGCGCGTCCAGCGGCCGTGCGACGGCAAACAGTTGCCGCACGCGCGCGGCGAGCTCCGCCAGCTCGTCGAGCCCCATCTCCGTCGGCGTCCAAGTGGAGTCGCGCTCGCGCGCGAGCCGCAGCGATTCGCCGGGACCGAGCGCGCCCACCTTGGTGGCCCCGGCCGCCAGCGCGCGCGCATCGATTTCGGGCATCGGCTCGCCCGGGCGTTGCGGCCCGAAGTACACGACGTCGATCGGCGCGAGGCCGAGCGCGGTCAATCGAAGCTGCGCCGCTCGCCGCACCTTGCCCTGGGCGTCGATCCGCTCGACGCCGAAGCGGATCCGGTCGAACGGCCCGAGCAGCTTCGCCGCCCATGCATCGAGCTGCGGCTCGGCCTTGGCGCGCGGCGAGACCGGCGAGCTCGGCGCCGTCGTTGCGTTGAACAGCACGACCACGCGATGCGTGACGGCCAGGCCGCTGCGCGGCGTGCGCACGACATCCAGCTGCGGCGGCGGTGCTTCGCCGCTTGCGATCGCCTGCAGCGTGGCGCCCGTGCGCACCATGTTGCCGCGCACGGCCTGGTAGGCGGTTTCGGCGATCGCTGCATCGGCTACGGCATCGACCGCGTCCTCCAGCACGTCGAGCGCCGGCGCGCACTGAGCGAACAGCGCTGCGAGCGTCGCGGGCGCATTCGGGTTCTTGCGCAGCTCGCGCAGCTTGAGCCCGTCGACGACGTTACGCGCGGCGATCGATTCCTCCGGTTTCGTGTCGGGCGCGCTGTTCACCGGCACGAGCGGGGCGGCGGCACGGAAGTCGTCGATGAAGGGGTCGAGCTCGAGCTCGTGCAGGCGCCGCTCGAACAGATAACCCAGCAGCGCGCCCAGCGGCTGGCCTTGCCGCACGCCGTCGAGCAACATGTTCGCAAGGCGCACGCGGCGCGAGGACAGATCGACGGCGAAAAGGTCCTGGGCATCGGCCCTTGCGTGCGTGAGATGCGTGTTTCGCAACAGTGCCGCGGCCTGCGCCTGCATGATCGACGGCGCGTGGATGAAGCCGCTGTCGTCGGCGCGCGCAAACACCTGGCCGGCCTCGCCGGGAGGCGTTGCCACCGCCGTCTGGCGGGATTCGGGCTTGAGATTGAGCACCCAGCCGTAGCCGCCGATGCGAACGCCGGTTGCGTTGCGTGCGCGCATCGCCTGCAATCGGCGCGAGGCAAGCGACGTGAGCCAGGCATCGATGCGATGCGATGCGAGGTCGAGCGTGCCGGCCAGCAGGCGTTGCAGCTGCTCGGGCTCGAGGCCCTGCAGATGCGCGAGCGCGACGCGCAGCTCGCCCAGCGGGGCAAGATCCGGCGAATCGAACTTCGTCAGGGCCGCGAGATATGCGGCCGGCGCGACATTGTTCGTGCCCGGATGCGGGCGCGAGAGCAGCATGCGCCAGGTGGTGACGGGCGTGGCGGCATTGAGATTGACGAGCTCGCGCTCTTTCAGCAGCGACCCGAGGGGCGCAGCGCCCGGCTGCTTCGCGGCGAGTCGCGCTGCCGCCGCTGTGTACTCGAGCTGGAGCGCGTGGCGCAGCAGCAGATGCAGCAGCGTCGCGGGCGCAGATGGAGGTGGTGGCGCATCGGTCTCGGTCTGCGGCAGCGGAGGGGCGGCGAGCAGGGCGGCGATGTAGTTCGGTTCCAACGCCGCAACGCCATCGAGGCTGCCCGCCTGCACCAGCGGCACATTCACCGGCAGCTCCGACTCGGCATACGCCGCATCTTCCAGCCGTGCATGCCAGTTGAAACCGAGCGCGTTCAGGACCGCACGGGCGAGCGTATCCTGGGCGCCGAGCCAGCCGCTCGCGCTCAGGTTCTCGCCGAGAAAGCGGCGCAGGTGCTCGATGTAGCGCGGCCCGAGCAGGTGGCGCAATCGATACGAATGCGAGATCGCATCGGTCTTCAGCACCGATGCAAGATCTTGCGCGGGATCGTCGCTGCGCCCGATGCGGGCCGCATCCGGCACGCGCGGACGCCACAGCCGATCGAACAGCGTCTTCAGCACCGTCGCGAGCCAGCGCTCGCGCGCGTCCTCGATGCCGCTCGCCGGCGCACCCAGCGGTGTCACCGGCAATATGCCATACGGCTGCCGGCCGACGCGCAAGGTGGGTAGCGGCCCGAATGCGCGCACGTGCGCGATGAAGTGCTCGCGCGCCCACGAGATCGCCTCCAGCGTAAGGCCCGTGCCTTCGAGCCCGATCAGGTTCGTAAGGTAATAGCCCCAGGTGGCGGGCCACGAGGCCGTGGCCATCTGCTTCGCATCGAGCTGTTCGGTGAGCCAGGCATCCTTGCAGGTTCGCAGCGTCGCGTGCGCAGCCGCGGCATCGAATCCGAACGCTCTTCCGAGCAGGTCGGCATTGCTGCCGATCGGAATCTGCGGAGCTCGGCACTCGGTGGCGAAGCTGCGTGCGTGCAGCGGATCGTGCGACGACCAGCCGGAGGCGGCTTCGGCGCTGTTGTTGGTCGGCGTGCCGACGCGCAGGAAGCCGAGCCCCAGAGTGTAGTGATGCGCATCGAGCAGCGATGCGATCGCTTGCGTGCCGGCGGCCGGATCGAGCGTGCAGACGCCGAACACGGCCAGAACGTCGATGCCCTGCTGCACAACCGCGGCCGGCATCGTCAGGCGCAATGCCATGCCGAGCTTCTCGGCTTCGTTGAAGTCCATCATCCAGCGCATGCCGGCGTCGATCGCCGGCTGATCGGGCAGCGAATCGGTCGGGTCGCGCGGATCGGGTCCTACCGCGGGTTCGCGCTCGATCGGTGCGCCGAGCGCGTGCGCGACCAGTGCGCCGCGCGCTGTCGCGGCCGCGATCCAGCGCTGCGGCATCGCACGCGCGAGAGGCGCGCGTTGCCAGCTTGCGCCCGCCGGATCCTCCAGCATCGGCGCTGGACCTAGTTTGGGCGCGACGAGCAACGCTTTGCCTGCCGGGACCGGTTTGGAGGGCCAGTCGGCGACATTGGTCGGGCTCAACGTGCGCGCGATCCATGCGGCGCGCTGGGCGTCGAAGCGGTCGGCGAGCTGTTGCCAGGCGACGCGTTCGGTGGCTTCGTCGTGGCCCGCGCGCCAGATCTGCTCCCAGAAATGCTGGCCCCAGCGGCGTTCGTCCGCCGACAGCGCCGGTTCGTGCGAGTCGACGTGGATCTGGTCGGGAAAGATCCGAACGCGCAGCTCCTGCTTGCCATCGGCAAGCGCGAAGAAGCGCGTTTCCAGCCGCACAGGCAGAAGCAACAGAGGATGATCCGACGGCACCAGCGCCGCGGTCAGCTCCGGCGGCAGCGTAGGCACGGCGACGACGGTCGGATCGGCGGGCGAGGGAAGCAGTGGCATGGCGTGCGCGCTCTGCGGCTTAAACGCGGATCAGCTCGGAAGCGTGAATCGCTACGCGCACCGGCAGCTGGCGAAGAATTCGGGCCATGTGCGCAGCGTTGAATCCCCAGACGGTGCCGGCAGGCAACGCGTGTCCGGCAGGCGCTGCGGCGAGCGGCACGTGGGTCGCTTCGCCGAAATCGATCCCGACATCGAAACCGAAGCGCGGCTCGGTCGGCTGCTGCTGGATGACGAAGTACCAGCCGGGATCGCCGGTGGCCAGGGCGGGATCGAGATCGAAGCCGAAGAAGGTGACGTCGGGCTGCAGCGAGCCGCGGAAAAGCGGATGCACCTCGTCACCTTGCGCACCGGGCTTGCGGCCACTGCCTTCCTTCACCGCGGGCACTGCATACACGCTCGCGCCCGGGTAACGGCGAAACAGGCTGCTGCGAACGAGCAGCACCGTCTGCCTCGAAGGCTGCTGCGCCGTCCGGTTCTCGCCCAGGCGACGGTCGGCCCACTCGGAAAGCGCTGCGATGTCGGCGGCGCTTGCCGGATCGAGCGTGCGCCAGAAACGGTGGAAGAACGTCGCGCGCGGATCGTTCACGACGAAGTCGCGCCACAACAGCTCGCGCGCCATTTCCACGTTGAGCCCCAGCATGAAGGCTTCGATGAAGCGCTGGTTGGGCGTGAGCAGCGCCACGCTGTCGACCGGCACGCGCTCCAAACCCGGCAGCAGCCAATCCTGCGACAGCGCGGCGAGCGGTTCGGACATGGGCTGCGAAAACACCGGTGCGCTCCCGACCGGACCGACCGCGGGTGGCGTTATCCCGCCGGCGATGCGAATCGTGGCCGCCATGCGCAAGCGCATGACTGGCGCCGGATCGAGCAGCGCGCGGATCTGCGGCCGCACCGTCGCGACGTCCAGAACGGCGCGCTTGATCGGCGTGACGAAGATCAAAGGCTGCTTCGGATTCACGACCGCGAGATGGCTCGCGGCCGCGGCGCGAAACGCCTTGGCATCGGCGTTGTCGACCGGTCGCGGGCGTGGCGGAATCGGATCGGGCGGTTCCGGCTCGGGCACATCCGGAAGATCGGGAATCTCGCCGTCGCCGGGCCGCCGGCGCGCACGCGCGGGCTGCAATACTGTTGCGTCGAGCACGCCGCCGTGCACCGTGCCGCGCACTTCGCCGATCGTCGGCGCGGGCTCGGGCGTGATCACGAAGTCGGGGCGCCTGGGCGCCGATAGCACGCCGTCATCGGTGGCCCGGGCATAGGTCATCGCGGCGAATTGCGTCCCCAGCCGCCGCGTGACCGCATCGAAGGTGACCAGCCCGCGCGTCGGTGGCAAGGTGAAGGTCATGATCGAGGGCGTCGCGCCGTACAGGTGGAACAGCGTCGAGATGCCGCTCATGACGGTGGTCGTCGGCGCCGCGGCGCCGGCCAGGCGCACGGCGGTCGCTGCACGCCGGCTGATGGCGCCGCGCGGACGCGACAGCCGGCGCATCGGCGCCGCGGTGACCGCTTGCGGCGTGGACGACGCGGCCAGCATCGTTCGCATCGTGGTGGCTGCGCCAGTGCTTGCGCGGGAGATGACGAGGCGCGCCTGGGCGGGCGATGCGAAGCGCCACAGCCGGTCGTCGTCGTTCATGCGGATGACATGGCGTGCGTGCAGCCGGCCGCCGATCGCGAGGCTCAGCTGCATCTGGCGCAGGCGCTGGTTGGCCTGCGCCATCTCGCCGGCCTGCTCCCAAGCCTCGGCCATCAGGGCTTCCTGCTGATCCTGGATCACGCGCGTGCCGAGTGCGGCCACGACGCGCTCGCGCGGGTCGAGATTGAGATCGTCCAGCCAGCTTCGTGTGGCCACCGTGCCGAGTTCATGCCGGTTCGCGAGCCAGCGGCCGTAGATCGGCGGCCCGAGCACGGGCTCGGCGTCCGCAGCGGCGGCGTTTGCGTTGGCCGCGTTGAGTATGAATTGCAGCGATTGCTGCCAGGGCTTGGTCGCTTCGTCGGGGAAGGGCGCACGCGCAATGCCGACCGGTTGCAATGCGCCTTCGAGCAGGATCGTGGACGTGATGGTCGGCGGGACGGAGAAGCCCGGTGCGCCGATGTCCATCGGACGCTGCCCCACCGCATCGGTCAGATCGCGCGGCGCGAGGCGTGCGACGATCGACTCGAAATCCTCCCGCGCTGCAGTCCGGAACTCCCAATGGAAATACACCGGCAGCGCGATCGTTCCGGGCGCTTCTGCGCCGCTCGTCCATGCGGGCGCAAGCGCCGCGTCGGCATCGATGTCCTCGCCGAGACCCGCACGCCGTCCCGCTTCGAACGCCGGCACCACGCACGCGATGTAGTCGGTGAACGGGGCAAGCAGGCGCGGCGACAACAGGCGCGATACCGTGAGCTCGGGGCGCGATGCGAGAAGGCTGCGGAGTGTTTCCTCGGCGGCGTTCTCGTGCGTGCCGATCTGCCCGTGCGTCCAGGCCCAGGACTGCGCGAGATCGGGAAGCTCCGCGGCCGGCAATGCAGGTGGGCCGATCTCGAGCACCGGCAACGGTTCCGTGCGCGGCGGCCGCACGCGGACGCCTTCCTGCTTGCGCACGACCGCCAGCACCAGCCACGGTCGCAAGCGGCCCTGCGCATCGGCGGCAGCCGGAGTGAAGAGCCACGGCAGATCCGGGTTGTCGAACTCGACCGCGGCGAGGTCGTTCGATTCGTAGTCCGTGGTTCCGGCAGGCGGCTCGGTTCGCACCACCTGGCGCGGATCGATGCCGATCACGTCGGCGGGGCCGAACAGTCGCACGTTGACTGGCGGGATATCGACGCCGTTCAGCGCAAGCGTAACGCCGAGCGGCGCCTGCGCCGGCAGCGCGGTCGTCAACGGGTCCGGGGTCGCGATACGCGCCGCCAGGCCTTGCCGCACCCAGGGCAGAAAGACGACGCTTGCGCCGCTCATGGCGCTTCCTCCGTGAGCGCGAGCTCGAACTCTCGCACGACCATGCGGCTTCGATTCGATGCTGTCTTGGCGAGCGCTTCGGCGAAAGTCACATCGGGCCGAGCATCGGGCAATTGCGCGAGATCCGCGCCCACCGCCGACCAGCGCGCCGGCTGCACCTGCGCGAACGGCTTGGCGGGGATGCGCCGCTCGCGGCGAAGGGGGCTCCTGGCCACAGCACCGTGGCGCGCATGCAGCTCGAGCAGCGCTTCGCTCAGCCGGTAGTCGCGCGTCGGCGGCGGAGGCGGCACGGCGGCCTTGCGATCGATGATGCGCGTCTCGTATTCGAGCGGCGACTCGATGCGCTGGGCATAGGCAAAGGCGTGTTCCGATGCGCCGATGCGCAATCCGGCTTGCATCGGTTCGAACGACGGGCTTGCGAGCTTGGCATCATCGCTCATCTCGAAGAATTGCGCCGGCGCGAAATCGTCGCTGACCGGGCTCGACGCCTCTTCCCCCGTTCCGACTGCGACCCGAGTCAAGCGGAAGCGCCGCGCGCCGGCGACCGGCGCGTCGCCGAACTTGTCGATATCGCGCTCGAGATTCAATGGCACGACGCCCTGGCGCACCGCGAGCGTGCCCAGCGGATGCACGCGCAGCGCCTCGTCGGCCGCGCCTTCGCGCAGCGAGACGATGCGGGTCTGTCCCGGCGGCAGCTCGGCGTTCCAGCTCCTGGGGTCGGCGAGCGCGGCCCGCAACGGCAGCGAGGCATCCACGGCAACGGCCACCGGCGGCGCCGCACCGCCCACGAGCGTTACGTTGACGCGGATGGAGACGTCCCACCAGAAGATCTCGAAGCTGCACTTCGCGCGCACCGACAGCGGCAGCGGCCCTTCGAGCGCGCCTTCGACCTTGACCTTGAAGAGGTTGCGCGAGCCCTTGCGCAGCTGCATGGCCGCGAAGAACTCGGCCAGGAAGTGGAACGGCAGAAGCTGGATCAGGACATCGAAGCCCGCGTCGCCGGTGACGTTGAAGCCGTAGGCTGCGGCGTACAGATGGGCGCGGGCGCCGAACTGCACCGTGTTCGAAGTGAGCGCGAAGTACGCCTCGCACGTGAGCCGCGGATTGTCGCCCGTGGTGAGACTGACCGCGATGCGCTCCAGCGCCGGAAAGCCGGCGGGCGGCGTGAACGCCTGGTGCATGCCGCCCACGGCGAGGGCGAAGCTGCGAGGCGAGCTCCAGCGCGCGCGCAGCGCGCCCGCACCGGTCAGCGGAAAGCGGTGCAGCAGCCGCGAATCGACCAACAGGGCATCGACCTCCACCGTGTTCTGGTTCAGATCGATGATGCCGACGGCGTCGAGGTTGAGCCGCAGCAGGTCGTTGTCCATGCGCGGCAGGATCGAGGTCATGCGCCCGAGCGCGACGAATCGAGTCCGCGCCCCGAGCTCGACGATGAGCCCCAGGTTCACCTCGATCAGTGTCGGCACACCCCACTGCAGCTGCACCATGACGCCCAGCAGGTAGCTGCCCTGCCGCGGCGGAAAGACGCGTTCGAGGGCCGCGATGATGGTGGGGGCGTTGCGCACCGGATCCTTGGGGAACAGGATCGATTCCAGGGTGTGGTTCTTGAGGCCCAGCCGTACCGCGTTCTCGTCCACCGTGCGATGGATCGCGATCAAGCCGCCGATGCCGGTGAGGCGCCAGCCGAGCGGCAGCTGCAGCAGCGCGCCGCCGGGGGTTGCCGTCTGCCCGGTGATCAGGATGAGCAGCGAATAGCCCTTGCGGCCGTCGGGGAGCCGCGTCGAGAGCAAGCCGATGGCCTTGAGCGCGATCACGCCGGAGAGGCTCAGCTCCATGACGCCGGCGTATTGCGCCTTGGCGGCATCGCGGAACAGGAACCCGCCGCCTTTGACGCTCTTGGCGTCGACCGCGAGCCCGATGCCTGCCGGCGGTACGAAGCCGACATCGAGGTTGGCGAAATGCAGGTTGGCTTGCGAGCGGTCGTCGGGAAAATCGAGCGCGAGCTTCAGACCAATGAGGTCCACGGTGGCGAGCACTGGCCCGATCTTGGCGCTGAACGATACGGCCGCCTGGATGAGCGTCTTCGGCGAATCGCCGCTCGTGTCCCGATCGAGATGGATGAGCGCCCGGTGCAGGCGTACGGGGCCGATGCTCTTGCCGATCGGAATCTGAATCGGAATGCCGGAGCCTTTGACGCCGGTGGAGGTGACGGGCAGATCGGGCGGCTTGATCGCCGGCGTATCGGTCGCGGCTCCTGCCGTCGAGCCCGGCGTGCTCGCCTCGGGCGTGGCGCCTGCGGCCGACGGCGTCGACAGATCGCCGGTGAGGAAGAAACCGTCCCGGGTGGAGATGCCGGTGCCGAAGCTGAACTCGACGCTCGTCTGCGTCTTCGGCAACAGCGACCCGATGAAGTCGTCGAACGAGCTGCCGTCGAGCGCAAGCCGGCAGTCGTAGAAGGAGAGCTGCGCGCGCGCCGATTCCCGGTCGAGCACGCCCGACAAAGCGATGCGGCCGATGTCGAGCCCGTTGTCGCCGCCCAGCGAGAGCCGGAAGCGCCGCTCACCCGCGGGCATGGGCTTGGAGGCGATCGCGAGATCGGCATGCAACTCGCCTTCACCCAGCACGCCCTCGAAGTCGAGACCGTCGCCGCTCAGCAGCACGCTGAACGGCGCATCGAAACGCACGTCGGCCTGTGCCGACCACGCGCTTTGCGCCGGGTCGACGAAGAAGCGGAACGCGCTGCCGGCGAGCGCCACGAACAGGCCCGGTCCGCCATGGGCTCGCGGCACCCAGGCAGCCGAGAAGCGCAATGCGCCTTCGATGTCGATGCCGCCCTCGAACGATTCGGGCGGCTTGCGCACCTGCACCGAGAGCATGCGCTCGGACAGAGCATCGGCGGCCGGATTCGCAGCCGCGAGCTCGGTCAGCGCGCTGGCCGGCTCGTCCCAGCCGTAGAACATGCGCAACCAATGCTCGTCCTCGGGCGTCGCGTCGAGCCCGATCTCGCGCGCCGAGGCGCCGATGAACGCGAATATCGCAGCGAGATGCAGCAGGGTCTCATCGGAGAGCTTGCGTGCGTCCTCCTCGGTCTCCAGCGGGTGCTCGGCGATAGCAGCGATGGGTGCGAGGGCGAATTTGAGCAGCGCCTTGAGCGAGCCGTAGAAGCGCTGGCTTGCGGTGCCGTGCGGACCGTAGAGCGTCATCGGCTCGGTGCTGAAGCGCACCATCTCCATCACGACGAACAGGTGGAACCAGCGCTCGCGCACGTAGTTGCTGGCGAGGAGATCGATCGCCGACTGGACGAATTCTTCGGTGGCAGGCTCTCCGCCAAGCTCGACGGCATCCTTGATCGCTCGCACGCACTCGATCAGCTTGACGAAATCGCGGATGCCGCCGATCCATGACTCGATGTCCGGGCGCGGCGCGTCGATGAACGACTTGAGCTGAGTGAGGCTGAGGTCGGTCGGGAATTTCGGCGTTTGCTTCAGTGTTCCGCCGAGATCGTCCACCAGCGCCTTCAACGCGCGCTTCTGCGCATCGAACACCAGTTTCTCGAACGACCATTCGATGAAGTCGTTCAAGCCGGCGCCGATCTTTTGCAGCAGCGTCTTGTCTTCCTTCTTGTCGCTCGCTTCGGCCATGGAATCCTTAGAACGCCGGCGGGCGCATGGGCGAGCGCTCGGGAGGCGCCTCGGCCGCGCCGCCTTCGAGCGATGCACGCTGCAGCATGTAGGCGAACGGTTTCGGCGCGCTATCGGCCGGGGCGTCCGGATCCGGCAGTGCCGTATAAACCTCGTGCACCGCGGTGAGCGCGGGGGTGCGCTCGAAGCGCACCAGCGCGAAGTTCGCGCGGAAGAGGATCTGGCGCGAGTGACGCAGCTTGTCGAACTGATCCTGGTGACGCGCAGCGACCGTCGCGTACGCGGCCATCTCTCGGCCCGGTTCGGCGCCATTTATGAGAATGCCCTGGATGCGCGCTTCATCGGGATCAAGCGGGCGCGGCCGGCCCGGCGGCGGGCGCTCGGTTTCGGGGCGCAGGTCGAGTGTGGGCTTCAGGCGCCACGACCAGTCGGGGAGACGACTCGCGGCGACCGTCGTGCCTTCGGGCCAGCCGAACGTCGGCATGAGCATGGGCGATTGATGCAGTTTCCGCCGCAGCACGGGCGGGATGTCGGCAAGCCCTGTGCCGTTCGCGAACACGAAGGCCTCGTCGTCCGCCTCGTTCCATCCCATGCGCTCGGCGCCGATGTCGGAGCGGATCATCCGCTGCGCGAACGAAAGCACGCGGTCGACCGCGCCGATGTACCAGGGCATCACGTTCTTGAGGCCGCTGCCGGTGAACTGGACGATCCGCGCCGGCACCGCCTCGCCCTCGGTCCAGTAGGAGAGCTCGGTGGCGGCGGAGTAGTGCACGTCGCCCGAGAGCAGCAGTACGCGGCGATGCTTCGAAAGGCGTTGCAGTAGCGCTTCCAGCGTGATCGGATCGAACGCCCAGGCCTCGATGGCATCCGGGTTGGTGCCGATCATGCGGCGCGTGCCGCGCCGCTTGAGCTCGGCTTTTGCTTTTTCTTCGTCCTTTTCTTCCTCTCCGGGGGAGGGGTTCAAGTCGCTGTAGAACTTCACGTCGAACACCCGGTACGCCGTCGGCGCGATCATCTCGTCGAGAAGCCCGGGGCCGAGCACCTGCAGGGGCGCGGCGACGACGAGCAGCTCGCAGCCGGCGGGCAGCGTTGCGGGAATCTGCTCCGCCTGCGCGGAAATCGCGACGTTTCCCGGTGGCCCTTCGCGCGACACGAAGCTGCGCCGCGTGCGGTTGTCGATGCCCACCAGCAGGTGCTTCGGTCCCGGCACCGAGAAGTGCCACTTGATCGGCGCATCGACCGCAGTGTACGAGCCGTCCACCGTGGGCTGCGGTCGCTGGTCGAGGCCGAAGAAGCGGTCGAGCGCATCGCAAACCGGCTTGGGCGGCACCGCGGGCGTGGCGGGCGGCGCGTTCAGATCCGATCGCGGCGGAAACATCGTCGCGATCGTTTCGAGCAGGCGTTTCGGATCGCCTCCGGGACCGGTGTCGTTGCGCTCGTTGAGATAGCGCACCGGATCATTGCCCCAGTCCTGGAACACGGCGTAGGAAGCGAGCGCGTTGCGCAGGATCGTACGCCCGAGCGTTGCGTTGTTGACCCGGTCGACCCAGATCGGATTCAGGTTCCAGTCGTCGGTCGCATCGTGATCGTCCAGGATCATGTAGGTCGGCACGTTCGCGAGCGTGCGCCGCACCTTCGGCAATGCCGCGTAGAATGCGCCGAGCTGATCCAGCTTCACCTTGTGCCGCTTCTGCAGGATCGTGCGCCGCACTTCCAGCTTGCAGGCCTCGACCTCCGCCTCTGTTGCCTTCTCCTTGCACTTTTCGTAGCGCTCGTCGCGACCCTCCTTTTGCGCGGTCAGACCGACGTCTGCGGGCGTGAGCGCGTTCCAGTCGTACTTCACGGCCGGGACATCGGGCGGGACGAGCGCCGTCGCCGGCGTGTTCTGCGGATGCAGGTCGAGAAACTCCGGCCACGCCGGCGGCAACGGCCAGCAGGCGTTGCACCAGACCATGAGATACATCGCCGCGAACTCGCCGAAGGCGAAGAGATGGCTTTCGCCGTCCACGGTCGTCATTTGCGCCTGGCGCAGTACCAGTTCCTGGCGGCGGCCCGGGGGAAAGGCGATGAGATCGATCGGCAGCGGCGTGGGTCCTCCCGGCTTCCAGCGGTTGGCCAACGGAACTTCGGGGTCGGTGCCCGGCTCGGTTTCAGGCTGGCTCTCGAGCTCGTAATCGATCGAGCACGTTTCGACCGGCACGCGTGGCTTTGGGGCCGACAGGCTCGAATCGCCTTCGAACGTGCCGATCATCTCGTGGCCGAGGCGATTGATCAGAATGAGATGGCCGGGCCACACGTCGTCGGCGTAGATCTGGTCGCCGCCGAGCACCATCTGCTGCGGGCGCTTCAGTGCATTCTCGTACAGCTTCGTATCCGCGATGAAGTCGTCGATCATCGCCATCGCGTCGGGATGCTCGTTCGTGGGGCGGCGGCACGAGCCGTACACGATGCGCAGTTCATCGAGTATCGCGGGCGGCAGGGCGAAGCTCGGCAGGAAATCGTCGACGTAGCCCAGCGCCAGATGCGGTCGCGCGAGCTCGGCCCCGCCGCCGTTGCTGCTCGGCTCGCTCTTCAGCAGGCCGAGCGATGCGAGGGTGTGGGTCGTGGCGCCGGCCGTGATCGCGACGTCATAGCTGTAGACGACGCCGGGCTTCAGGGCCTTCTCGGATTCCTTCGGGATGCGCGCGAGGGCCGTGACGACATGCAGTTGGTCTGCGCATCGCAGCGTCTGCGTCGGCGGATCGGACTTGAACAGGTGATCGAGGGCGCCGCTCTTGGTGCGGCCTTCGAACAGCGTGATCGTAACGCTCGCCGCGGCGCTGAACGCGAGCCAGACCGAGACCAGGTTCGGCTCGACGCGCCGAAGGATCGGACCTGTCAGGACGAGCGGCAGCGGCACGGTACCCCCCGTTCGATCGGCCGCGCGCTGCTCTGCGTGGCTGTTTCTTGTTCGTCGATCCGCACCGAGCGTGTTTCGACCGGCCGAACGATCGCGCCGATCAGGGACGCTGCCTTGGGCTGCGGACCAAGGAGCGTAACGCCATATCGACCCGGCATCCAGACCCGGATGCTCGCCAGCGTGAAAAAATGACGCGAACACGAGACGTCCGACTGACCGCTGCACCAGCGGACGGGGTCGGATCTCGAATCTTGCATCCGCCATCTCGGATCAGCGCAGAACGCGGCGAAATGGGGTCTTGCGGCTGCAACAAGCAAGATCTGACCAGCGCCTGGCAACGGTCTGTCCCGTGGCTGGGCGCAGCGCACCCGCTTGGAGAAGACGGCGCTACCCGAGATCGCCCAGCCGGCCTTCCTCACGCGCGATCCGCTCCAGGACGCGCACCGTCTGCACGCACGTCGGCATGCCGCAGTACGCGGTCGAGTGCACGATCACTTCCAGCACTTCGCGCGCAGTGGCGCCGAGCAGCATTGCGCCGCGGATGTGGTTTTCCAGTTGCACCGGCTCATTGAGCGCGAGGCAAACGCCCACCATCATGAGCAGCCGCGTACGATCGTCGATGATTGAGCGCGGGTACATCTCGCCGTAGATGAAGTCGTACCAGAGATGAAGGTAGTGCGGGTCGAGCCGATCGTAGGTATTGATGCCGTCGTTGCTCTGGTGATTCTGGGTGCGGATGCGGGTGCTGACACCTTTCCAGCCATACGTTTCGATCATCCGTTCGCGCCACGCGGCCTCCTCGTCCGATTTCGCAGGCGTCCACTTCGTACGCTCGGCGTCGAGCGAGCGCTGCGGCGTGCGCCCGTCCAGCGGCAGTTGGGTCTGCGTGATTTCGTCCAGGCGCCCGAGCCGCTCGAGCACTCGTACGCAGAGCTTGGCGCCGCGCCCCGCTTTGACATAGCCGATGTAAACGGTGCACTGCAGGATGATTTCGAGCACTTCGCGCGGCGTGGCGCCGGCGGCCAGGGCGCCTGGGATCTGGCGCTCGAGCTCCTCCATCTCGCTCATCGCCAGGAACTGCGCGATGGCGATGAGCAGCCGGGTTCGGTCATCGAGATTCTTGCGCGTGAAGAGGCCGCCGTAAGTGAACTCGAGCCACGAGCGCGTGTAGTGCTGATCGATACGGTCGCGCCACTCGACTTCGTCGAGAAAATCGTCGGGGCGAAGACGCAGGCCGTTGTCGATGGCGGCCTCGTCGTACTTCTGCTGCAGACGGGCGATGCGGGTTGCCTTGCTGCGCTCTGTCGATGGCTTCTTTGTTCCTGCCGGCATGATTCCTTTCCCCTTTGCTTGCGGCGCCGTCAATCCAGGCGCACCTGCGCGACCGTCGCGACTTTTTTCCACTTCTCGATCTCGCTCACAACGAAGCGCTTGAAGTCCTCGGCGCTGCCACCGCCGACATCGAACCCTGCGGTGACGAGGGTGGAATTCACGTCTCCGGACTCCAGAATGCGGGCGATCTCGGCGTTGAGCCTCGCAACGATCGCAGCGGGCGTTTCGGCGCGCGCCACCACGCCGTGCCAGGTGGCGGCTGCGAAGCCCTGGAAGCCGGCCTCGGCCATGGTCGGTACATCGGGGAAATCTTTCGAGCGCGCATTGGCCGCGATCGCGAGCGCGCGCAGCCTGCCCGATCTGAGGTGTTGGCGCGTGGTGCTGAAGGTCGAGAACGCACACGAGATGTTTCCGGCGATGAGATCCACCACGACGCTGGAGCTGCCCTTGTAAGGCACGTGGACGAGCTTCACGCCGGCGACGCTGCTGAAGTATTCCGTCGTGAGATGAATGCCGGTTGCGATTCCCGGCGTGCCGTAGGTCAACTGGCCCGGGCGCGCTCTGGCGAGCTTGACCAATTCGGCGACCGATCGGGCAGGGACCGAGGCATGGACATGCAGCACATATGGCACCATCGTGGCGAGCACGATCGGCGCGATGTCCTGCAACGGATCGTACGGCGCGTTCACCTTGGTGACCGGCAGCACGGCAAGCGAGCTGATCGTTCCCATCGCGAGCGTATAGCCGTCGGCCGGCGCGCGCAGCATGGCCTCGGTGCCGATCAGGCTGCCGGCGCCCGGCCGGTTCTCGACGATCACCTGCTGCTTCAGGGCTCCGCTCAGCTTCGACGCGATCAGGCGTGCGACGGTATCGGTATCGCCACCGGGCGTGTACGGCACGATCAGCCGGATCGGTTTCGTGGGATACGATTGCGCGCCGGCCGCTGCTGCGAACGCAAGCAGCAGTGGCAGCCACATGGATGGTCGCATCATGGACAGATACTCTGCGCTAGCACGCCAATTCGCACGCGCGCCGGAAAAGCTACAACCCGCAGTATATAGGCCGCTCGCTCCGAGGCGTAAAGCGCGAGTGCTGAATGCCGCCTCGACGCCGTGCCGGAACGCTTCGCTCGGCGGACGCTGAGCGCTGGGCTATGATGCGCGGGTCGTTCGACCTTTCGAGGAGGAAGCCATCATGCCTGATCCCATCCGCATCGGCGTCGTGGGCGCCGGAGCCAACACGCGCCGCTACCACATTCCGAACCTGAAGAAGATCGCCGGCGTGGAGATCGCGACGGTGGTGAACCGCTCGCGCGCCTCGTCGGAGCAGGCGGCGAAGGAATTCGCCATCCCGCGCGTGCACGACAGCTGGCAGGCGCTGGTGAACGATGCGGGCGTCGACGCCGTCGTCATCGGCACCTGGCCATACATGCACTGTCCCATCACGCTCGCGGCGCTCGCCGCCGGCAAGCACGTCCTCACCGAGGCGCGTATCGCGATGAACGCGGCCGAAGCGCGCCAGATGCTCGCCGCCTCGCGCGCACGGCCCGAGCTCGTGACCCAGGTCGTGCCGGGACCGACCACGTTCACGGTCGACCCGATGGTGATGCACTTGCTGGCCGACGGCTACATCGGCGAATTGCAGTCGCTCGATCTCAAGGTGCCGGGCGGCTGGCTCGACCGCGATGCGCCGCTGCACTGGCGCATGAATCGCGATTATTCCGGCATGAACATCATGTCGATGGGCATCTGGTACGAGTGCATCTCGCGCTGGGTCGGCCCGGCCAAGGCCGTCATGGCGCGCACGCGCGTCGCCGTGCCGTATCGCCTGGACCAGGAGCGCGGGGAGCGCCGGCCGGTCGAGGTACCGGACCATGTCGAAGTGCTGGCCGACCTCGCCAACGGCGCGATCGCGCGGCTGCACCTGAGCTCGGTGGCCGGCTTCATGCCCGGTCCGGAAGCATGGCTGTACGGATCCGAGGGCACGCTTCGGCTCGAGCTGCGGGGACGCGACAATCTCGTCTTGTCGGGCGGGAAGCGCGGCGACAAGGAGATGCAACCGATCGCCATCCCGGCAGACAAGACCTACCGCTGGCGCGTGGAGGAGGAATTCATCGGCGCGATCCGCGGCCAGGGGCCGGTGCGCAGAACGTCGTTCGCCGACGCGGTGAGCTATATGGATTTCACCGAAGCCGTGCACATCTCCAGCCGCGAAGGGCGGCGGGTGTGCCTGCCCCTGATCTAGCTCGCGTCGATAGCCGCCGATGCTCCCGCCTCGGCTCTGGCAGGGCCAATGGCAATGACGGATACGAACCGATCCGATTCCCCCGGACCCGGGGAACCGGTCGCCGCAGCCGCTGCGGGCATGCGACTGGCGGTCCTCGAGGACGATGCCAGCCAGTCGACGATGCTGGTGACCTGGCTGTCGGAGGCGGGACACGTCTGCCACGCATTCACCACCGGCAAGGCGCTGGTGCATGCCCTCGGCCGCGAAAGCTACGACCTGCTGCTGGTCGATTGGCAAGTGCCCGAGATGAATGGGCCGCAAGTGCTGGACTGGGTAAGGAACAGCCTCGGCAGCGCGGTTCCGGTCATCTTCGTGACGGCTCAGGAGAGCGAAGCCGCCATCGTGCAGGCGCTGGCGTCGGGCGCCGACGACTATCTCGTCAAGCCCGTACGCCGGATGGAACTGCTTGCCCGGGTGGGCGCGCTGTTACGGCGCAGCCACGGCTTGCTCGCACGCGCCGAGACGCTGGTCGTGCCGCCGTACCGGATCGACAGCAAGGCGCGGCGGATCGAGCTGCATGCGATGCCAGTGGAGCTTACCGAGAAGGAGTTCGAGCTCGCCCTGTTCCTGTTTCGCGAGCTGGGGCACGTGCTCTCGCGCGGGCACATCCTGGAGTGCGTCTGGGGCCGCAATGCCGGTGTTCTGACGCGCACGGTGGATACGCACATGAGCCGGCTGCGCGCCAAGCTGCAGATCGGACCGGAGAACGGGCTGCGCCTCACCTCGGTCTACAACTATGGCTACCGGCTGGAGACGGTGGGTGACTGAGGGCCCTGCGCGCAATCGTCCGGGGCGCTGCCGCGGGCGGCATCGATTTCGGCCGGCTGCGCTGGTGCTGATCGTGGGGATGTTCTTCGCTCACCTCGGTGCGGCCGCCGATGTGCTGCCTTACACGATCCGCCCCGGAGATACGCTGATCTCGATCGCCCGCGAGTACCTGGTCGAGCCGCAGCGATGGCCGGAGCTCAAGCGCCTGAACCGGATTCGCAACGAGCACCGCTTGGTGCCGGGCAGCACGCTGCGTATACCACTGGCATTACTGCGGCAGTCTCCGACGCAAGCGGTCGTGCTGCAAGTCGGCGGCGAAGTTACGGTCGGCGGACGCGCGCCCCAGGTCGGGGATGTGCTGGTCGACGGCGCCACGATTCGAACCGGCGACCAGGGCTCGATCGCCTTGCGCCTGCACGACGGTGCGATCGTCAGCGTGCAACCGCGCACGCAGGCGCACGTGCAGCAGTTGCGGGTGTATGACAAGACCGGCGCCGCCGACAGCGTGCTGCGAGTCGAGCAGGGACGGATCGAAAGCAGCGTGCCGGAGCAGACCAGGCCCGGCGCACGCTTCGAGATTCGCACCCCGAGAGCGGCGGCGGCAGTACGCGGCACGCAATACCGCGTCGCCGACACGCAAGGCAACAGCCTGGCCGAGGTTCTGGAGGGTTCGGTCGACATCGCCGGTGCATCCGGCGCCCTGCGTGTCGAGACGGGATTTGGCGTGCGTGTCGGGCCCGAAGGCCGCCCCGGGCAGCCCGTCGCGCTGTTGCCGGCGCCCGTCACTGCGCAGTTGCCGCGGTTGCAGGAACGGCCCGTAGTGCGCTTTCGTGTTCCGCCGGTGGCGGGGGCGGATCGCTACCGGGCACAAGTCTCCGACGAACCGGCGTTTCGCACCGTTCGACAGGACGGTGTCTTCGCCACGCCCGACCTGCGCTTCACCGGTCTGCCCGATGGCGACTACGTCCTGCGGGTGCGCGCCATCGACGGGCTCGGCCTGGAAGGCGTCGACGCGACCCATGCATTTCGGCTCAAGGCCCGGCCGGAACCGCCTTTCCCCGCCCAACCCGTCGATCGCGGCAAGGTCAGGGGCGAACAGGTCGAGTTTCGCTGGTCCGGCGCCGCGGAAGCCGACACGTATGTTCTCCAGGTCGGGAGCGATCCCGGGTTCGATCGGATCGAGCTGGAGGCCGCGGGCCTGCGAAACCTGCGCCATGCACCGGAGCAGCGCTTTCCACCCGCAAGATACGTGTGGCGGATTGCGTCGGTACGGACCGACGGCGATCGCGGTCCGTGGAGCGATCCACAGTCGTTCGAGGTGTTTCCCGCGCCGGCGCTGCCCGACCCACCCGCGCTCGGCGAAGCAGACATCACCTTCCGCTGGCGTGCGGAACCCGGCCAGCGCTTCCTGTTTCAGCTGGCGCGCGATCCACAATTCGCGCAGATCGTGCATGAGACGCAGCTCGACGCGCCCGCCTTCACCACCCCGCGGCCCGAGCCCGGCACTTATTACATGCGCGTGCAGGCGACCGATGCCGACGGATTCGTGGGGCCGTTCACGGCCACGCAACGCTTCGACGTGCCGCCATCTCCGCCCTCGGCATGGCCGCTGCTGCTGCCCTTGCTGCTGCTCCTGCTGTGATCCTGTCGCGCCTCGCTTCGCGCCTCGCGCGCCCTGTTATTGCGCCTCGCGGGCGCCGTTAAGCAGCGGAGCTCCCCTGACTTCGTCCAATGTGCGCGGCCGCCGCCGCGTGTGGACCGACTGGTCGGTCGTGACGCTCACGCTGGTCGCGATCACCGCCTTCGGCTATACGCAGCAGTGGGCATGGCGCGTCGACCTGGCGATCTACGATATGGCACTCGCGCTCTGGTCCCGCCCCGCGCCGAGCGATGTCGTCATCGTCGCCATCGACGATGCCAGCCTCGAGCGCATCGGTCGCTGGCCGTGGTCACGCTACACGCAAGCCCGCTTGCTCGAGCAGATCGCTGCGGGCGGGCCGCGCGCAGTTGCGCTCGATGTCCTGCTCGCGGAGCCGGCTGCGGATCGCGCCGCCGATGCCGCGCTCGCGTCCGCGCTCGGCCGCATCGACCGCGTGGTGCTCGCGACTGCGGCGGTGGAGGGTCTCGGCCTTCGACGCTTTTACGCCCCCCTTCCGGCGCTCGCGGGCGCAACGCAAACCTTCGGGCACGTGCACGTCGAGATCGATCCCGATGCCGTGGTACGCAGTGTCTATTTGCGAGAAGGGCCCGCAAGCGCCGACACGCCGCACCTCGCCCTTGCGCTCCTGACGATCGCGGGCACGCCTATCGAGCCGTTGCCGGGACTTGCGCGCCGCAGCCACCTGGCTCGCCCCGGCTACTGGCAGCGCGATCATTGGCTGCGTATTCCTTTCGCCGGCCCGCCCGGACACTTCGAGCGCATCCCGGCCGCCGATGTGCTTGAAGGCCGCATCGAGCCGGGTTCCTTGAACGAAAAGCTCGTCCTGGTGGGCGCAACGGCCGCCGGCGTGGGTGACGGCTATGCGGTGCCGACCTCCGCATCGTCGCGCCTCATGCCGGGCGTGGAGATCAGCGCCAACGTGCTGGAAGCGCTGCGCAGCCGGATCGACATTCGCGATCTGCCGCCCGCCGCGGGTGTCGCCGCGGCCGTCGTGCCGGTGCTCTGTACGCTTCTGGCCTATCTGTGGCTCGGACCGCGCGCCTCGCTGCTGTTCACAGTTGCCGTCGCGGCCGCCGTCATGCTCGCCGCTGTCCTCGGTCCGCGGACCGTGCAGCTCTGGTTTCCGCCGGCGATCACGCTCGGCGTGCTCGCCTTGTGCTATCCGCTGTGGAGCTGGCGCCGGCTCGATGCCAGCCTCGCTTACATGCGCGAAGAGCTGCGCGCGCAGGAGGCGGAGCGCGACGTGCTGCCGATTCCGGCAGACCGCGCGCCTGCCGCCTCCGCGTTCGCACCCGACGCCGTCGAGCGCACCATTCACGCCGTGCGCGCGGCGACCGAACGCGTGCGCAGCCTGCGCCGGTTCGTGGCGGACACGCTCGAGCGCCAGGCCGACGGCGCCCTGGTGTCGGATCTCGACGGCCGCATCGTGTTCTCGAATGCACGCGCGGCGGCGCTGGTTGGCGCTCCCATCGATCCGGGCATGCGCCTGCGCGATGTGCTCGAACGCATCGAGAGAGCCGATTCGGGCCGGCTTGCATTCCTGACCACGGACGCCGTCCCGATGGAATCCGTGCGGCAATTCGAAGGGCACGCGCGCGACGGACGCGAGCTCCTCGTCAGCATCGCCAACTGCCGGGGCGCGGGCGACGGCATCATGGGTTACATCGTCAACCTGACCGATGTCTCCGAGCTGAAGGTGGCGGGCAAGGCACGCGAAGAAGCGATGAGCTTCCTGTCGCACGACTTACGCGCACCGCAAGCGTCGATTCTGAGCGCGATCGAGCTGCGACGCAGCGCTCCGGCGGCCCTGACGGAGACCTCGCTGCTCGCCCAGATCGAACGCAGTGCGCAACGCGCCCTCGGTCTTGCGGAAGCCTTCGTGACCCTGACCCGGGCCGATCATGTCGATCGGCGCGATTTCGTGGCAGTGGACCTCGCCGACGTGGCTCGCGAGATGGCGCAGGAGGCATGGCCGCTGGCGCGCGCGAAGTCGATCCGCATCGCGCAAAGCATCGAGCACGACGACGCCTGGATTGCCGGCGATCGGACTTTGCTCGGCGCGGCCGTCCTCAACCTGCTCACCAACGCGATCAAATATGCGCCGGGCGCGACCGGGGTCACGATCGGCGTCCGTCGTCGCAACGCGTCGTGGACGGTCAGTGTCCGGGACCAGGGGCCAGGCATTTCCGAGCACGCGCTGCCGCTGCTGTTCGAGCGCTTTCGCCGCCTCGAAGGCGGTGCCGACGGTGACGGCGCCGGCCTGGGCCTCGCCATCGTCGAGGCCGTCGCACGCAAGCACGGCGGCGGCGTCGAGGTCGAGAGCGAACCGGGCAGGGGCTCGGTGTTCACGATCGTGCTGCCGGCACTCGGTCGGCACCCGGAGGCCAGCCGACCGAGAAACTGAGGTAACCGCACGCGTAGAACCAAAGCGCACGTCAGCCGGGGCGGGCTGCGATCGGACTGCGGCCAACGGGAAAAGGGTTCGTCCAATGGCCAGGCTCAAAGCGCCAGGTGCGGCCGGCCCTCAGCCATCGATCCGGTACCCATTGCGCTCCCGGATGCTTCTTCTCCCAGTGCCCGGCTGTCCAGGCGTGCTTGCAGCCATTCCAACGCCAATGTCCCGGAGCCCAGACGAAACCGGACCGCGGCGGGGGCATCGCTTCGTAACGAGGGAGGGGCGGCGGAACCGGCGCCTCGACCGTTTCCTCGTGAATGGTCGGACTGTTTGGCGGATTGCCCGCAGGAGGTCCCGACAGGGACATGATCGCGATGAGGGCATGCAGCAGAGTTTCCAAAGACATCGTCGGCCTCCTGCTCGTCGTGCGCCGGCGAACGCCGCCGGCAAGCACCGCCCCTTTACGCGCCGGCTTGCTTGATGATTTCGCGCTGCGCGGGGTGCTTCGGTTGCGCGCTCATCGTGTTCCGCGCCCGTCCCGAGCGCAACGCCCACGGCATCGAGTTAACGAATGTTCACATTCACGCATGCACCATCGCGCGCCGGGTGCGTCTATAGTCTGAACGCTCGAACGGCAAATCGATCCGCTGGCGCAAAAGGAGACATGATGGCGAGATACAAGATCGAGGACATCGAAGGAATCGGTCCCGCAATCGGCGAGAAACTGCGCGCCGCAGGGATTGCGAGCACCGAGGCACTGCTCGAGATCTGCCGCACGCAGGCGCAGCGAGCGGCGCTGGCCGAGAAGACCGGCCTGTCCGAGTCGCAGCTGCTGAAGTTCACGAACATGGCCGACCTGTACCGGATCAACGGCATCGGATCGGAGTACTCCGAACTGCTGGAGGCCGCCGGCGTCGACACGGTGCCGGAGCTGGCAAATCGCAATGCGGCCAATCTCGCGCAGGCGCTGGCGACGGCGAACACCGCGAAGAATCTGACCCGCCGTGCGCCTGCGCTCGTGACCGTATCGAAATGGATCGAGCAGGCGAAGTCGTTGTCTCGCGTGATCGAATACTGAATGCCCGAGCATCGCGCATCCGTCGGGCCAACTCGCTACAAAGGAGAACTGCCATGAAACACTCGCTACTTGCTGTCGTTGTTTTGCTCGCTGCCGGCCTGAGCGGCTGCGGTGATGAACCTGCACCGGCTTCGACTCCGTCGCCTGCGGCGCCCAAGGCCGATGCGGCTCCGGCGCCTACTCCGTCCGCTGCGCCGGATGCAGCCGCGCCCGCCGCTCCGGCCCCGCAGAGCGCTGCACCGGCGAAGGATGCGACAGCGGCAGTCGAGCCTGCCAAACCGGCTGAACCGCCCCAGCCCGACGTGAGTGCTCCGGCAGCGGCTCCTGCGCCGGCCGACGCTTCCATGGTCGATCAGGCCAAGGACAAGGCTGCCGAGATGGCGAAGAGCAGTGGGCTCGATAATGACAAGCTGAAGGACGTTGCCGTCGGTGCGGCCAAGGGTGCGGCCAGCGGCGCGCAAGACGGCGGGGGCGTCGCCGGTGCCGCGTCCGGTGCGAAGACTGGCGCGCTCGATGCCATGAAGAAGTAGATACGACCGCCCACCTGTGCAACGCCGGCCTTGGGGCCGGCGTTTTGTTTTGTGCGCCAACTGGCGGCTCGCGTCGTTGCGCGAAACGCACAGGACGCAAGGACGCTTCGCTCGGCGCCGCCCGGGCGCTCTCGTTGCGCCCGCGAAGCATGGGATTCCGCGTTCGGATGCAAACTACGGTGACCGTGTGGCGATGGATCGAACGCGCGTGGTCATCGCCGCGTGTGATCGAGGACTGACGGCAGACTCGAAAGACGTTGGCAAGCCGCGCGACTACGGATCAGGTTGCGTAGCCGCGCGCGAACCGTCGTCCGGATGAAACGGGATTTCCGGCAGCTTTCGTTCGACGGCTCTGCCGCACTTCAGCGCGGCGTCACGGACTTCAACGCCTCGGCGAGCTTGGGCGCGCGATCGAGAGCCCACCAGGCATCGATCGCTTCCTCCACCTGCTTTTCGGGCAGACACAGGCGCGCGCAGCTGCGGAACTTGTCTTTCAGCTCCTGCTCGGAGAGCGGATCGGCCGGGGCGCCGTGCATGGTGCGGCGGTTGGTGCGCTTGCTGAGCCGCTCGCCGTTCTTGAGCGTGATGGTGACCGGGTTGTAGGTCGGCCCGTGCTCGTATTCCGGGTCCCAGTTGCTCATCACGTTGACGCGTGTCTTCTCGCGTGCCTCGCGGTACTCCGGACGATTGAGCTTGGCGTCGGTGAAGCTGTCGATGTCGATCTTGCGGTCGACCAGCGCGGTGGCGATGTTGTAGTGGAGCGAGAACTTGCCCTGATACCCTTGCGCGGGGTTGGGGTGCAGCAGCACGTGCGAGATCGCGGGCACGTTGTCGACCTCCACGCGTGCGATATCGTCGAGCTTGATGTCGTGCTCCTTCAGCATCGAAATCAGCGAGTCGAGCGCACCATGGTTGGAGCCGCAGCACGGGTACTTCTTGATGACGATGGTGTCCTTGCTGTGCCAGGCCTTGCCGAGGTTTGCCGTCATCTTCTCCGGGTCGTAGCGGTTCTCGCCGATGTACGCATGCGCCCAGCCCACT
>JBOIEI010000775.1:0-18240 GCA_050741055.1 Burkholderiales bacterium
GAGCACATACCCGAGGAGCAGGCGCTGAAGGAAGAGCTGATACGCGCCATCATGGGCGTTCCGGCGTGCGGCGAGTCGCGAGGCAACAAGCAGACCACCGGTCTGGGACGCGGCGCTCCGACCAGCAACAAGGTCTTCATCGTCTCGCGCCCGAACACGAGCGAGGCCGACATCGCGAGCACGCTGGCGCAGCTCGCCGCCGACAAGTCGGCGATCGACTGGAGCGTGAACTGCGGCAACATGTCGGCCGCGTTGCCGATGTATGCGCTCGAGACCGGCCTCATCGAGGCGGCGGCCGGCCGCACCACGGTGCGCATCTTCAATACCAACACCGGCGTTACGACCGATGCAACGGTGCGCACGCCGGATGCCAACCCATTCATCCCGCCCGATACCGAGATCCCCGGCGTCATGGGGAAGTTCCCGGGTGTCGAGCTCACCTTGCGCCACCCCGTGGGGGCGAAAACCGGAAAGCTGCTGCCCACTTGCCATCCGAGCGACTCGGTCTGCGGAATCGACGTGTCATGCGTCGACGTCGCCGTCCCGATGGTAATCCTGCGCGCTACTGATGTCGGCAAAACGGGCCTGGAATCGCCCGACGAGCTCTCGCGCGATGGGAAGCTGAAGGAACGGCTGCGCGAAATCTGGGTGGCTGCCGGCTTGAAGATGGGACTGCGCCGCCGCGGCGGATCACTGATGACGGCGGCCGATCTGGCGCACAGCGAGACCGTGCCGAAGGTGTGCCTGATTTCGCCCGGAGAAGGCGACGTGCACATCAATGCGCGCTACTTCACGCCCCAGTCGCCGCACAGCTCGCTGGCGGTGACCGGCGGCTGTTGCCTGGCGGTGGCTTGCCTGGTGCCGGGCACCGTGGCCAACGCCGTGGCGCAGGGTCTTGCTCCGGTGAGCGAGATGCACGGCATCTGCACGGTCGCCATGCGCAATCCCGCGGGCGTGCTGCGCGCGCGCATCGGTGCCACGGTCGGTACCAACGGATTGCGCGTGACCTCGGTTGCCTACGAGCGCAGCGCGCAGCTGCTGCTGCGCGGCCACTTCCCCATCTACGGCGCCTCGCCCGAGCTGCGCGAGTTCGCCGCGCGCTGGTAGGTTTTCAAAGGCCCGGCGGACGCGACTCGCCGGGCGCCGTCGCGCTCGCAGTCGTGAGGTAGCGGTCCCGTACGTGATCGACCAGCGACTCGCACGCGTCCTCGATCATGTCGAGCACCAGCTCGAACGCCTTGGCGTTGCCGTAATAAGGATCGGGAACATCGAGCGCGTCGTGCATGCGCGCAAACTCCATCAGTAGCCGCAGCCGTTCGGACTTGTCGCCAGGGCAGCGGCTACGCAGCGCCTCCAGGTTTTGCCGGTCCATGGCCAGCACCAGATCGAAGCGTGCGAAATCCTCGTCGGCGATCGAGCGCCCGCGCATGCGCGACATGTCGTAGCCGCGCCGTTGCGCCGCGGCGCGCGCGCGGCCGTCGGCCGAGGCACCCCGGTTGAAACCGTGCGTGCCCGCGGACGCGCACGCAACCCGGTCCGAAAGTCCGGCGCTGTGCAGCCGTTGCCTGAACACCGCTTCGGCGGTCGGCGAGCGACAGACGTTGCCGAGGCAGACGAACAGTACGCGGCATACGATGCGATCCTCTCGCCCGGCGCCGCCGAACGGCCACAGGTTGCGCAGAAGCGCCGGGATCAAGGCAGGTCTTCGATGAACAAGCGACGCTTGAGCTGGGCGAGGCGATTGCGCAAGTCGGCGGCACGCTCGAACTCCAGCCGGCGCGCGGCCTCCAGCATTTCCTTTTCCACCCGCTTCACTTCCCGGGTGAGCTCCTTCTCGCTCATTGCCTCGTAGGCCTTGCGCGCCTGGGCGGCCTTCTGCTGCTGGTGCGCTTCGCCGGCATCGTACACGCCCTCGATGATGTCCTTGACGCGCTTGCTGACGCCGCGCGGCACGATGCCGTGGGCGGCGTTGTAGGCTTCCTGCTTGACGCGCCGGCGCTCGGTCTCGTCGATCGCCTGGCGCATCGAATCAGTGAGGACATCGGCATACATGATGGTGGTGCCGTTGATGTGCCGTGCCGCGCGCCCGATGGTCTGGATGAGCGAGCGCGTGGAGCGCAGGAACCCTTCCTTGTCCGCATCCAGGATGGCCACCAGCGACACCTCGGGAATGTCCAGTCCTTCGCGCAGCAGGTTGATCCCGACCAGCACGTCGAATTCGCCGAGGCGCAGATCGCGGATGATCTCCACCCGCTCGACCGTGTCGATGTCCGAGTGCAGGTAGCGCACCCGCAGGCTGTGGTCGGCGAGGTACTCGGTGAGGTCTTCGGCCATGCGCTTGGTGAGCGTCGTGACCAGCACGCGCTCGTCGCGCTCGACTCGCGCCCGGATCTCGGACATGAGGTCGTCCACCTGCGTGGCCGCCGGGCGCACCTCGATCATCGGATCCACCAGGCCGGTAGGTCGCACCACCTGCTCCACCACGCGTGCCTGCTTGCGCCGCTCGTAGTCGCCCGGCGTGGCCGAGACGAAAATCGTGCGCAACATCTTGCCCTCGAACTCGTCGAAGCGCAGTGGCCGGTTGTCGAGCGCGCTCGGAAGGCGAAAGCCGTACTCGACCAGTGTCTCCTTGCGCGAGCGGTCGCCACGATACATGCCGCCGATCTGCGGGATGGTGACGTGACTCTCGTCGATGATCATGAGCGTGTTCGGCGGCAGGTAGTCGATCAGGGTGGGCGGAGGCTCGCCCTCCTTGCGCCCGCTCAAGGGGCGCGAGTAGTTTTCGATGCCCTTGCAGAAGCCCATTTCGTTCAGCATCTCGAGATCGAAGCGGGTGCGCTGCTCGATGCGCTGGGCTTCCAGCAACCGGCCCTCACGCTGGAAGAATTCCAACCGCTCGGCAAGCTCGAGCTTGATGGCCTCGATCGCGCGCAGGGTCGTCGCCCGCGGCGTCACGTAGTGGCTGGACGGATACACGGTATAGCGTCCGACCCGGTGCAGGATCTGCCCGGTGAGCGGATCGAACAGCGTCAGCGTCTCCACCTCGTCGTCGAACAAGCAGATCCGCAACGCCTGTTCCGCGCTCTCGGCGGGGTACACGTCGATCACGTCGCCGCGCACGCGGAAGGTGCCGCGACGGAAATCGGCCTCGTTGCGCTGGTACTGCATCTCGGTCAGACGTTTGAGGATGTCACGCTGGCCGATGCGCTCGCGCTCGCGCAGGTGCAGGATCATGCCGTGATAATCGACCGGATCGCCGATGCCGTAGATGGCCGACACCGTCGCCACGATGATCGCGTCCGGGCGCTCGAGCAGCGACTTGGTGGCGGAAAGCCGCATCTGCTCGATGTGCTCGTTGATGCTCGAGTCCTTCTCGATATAGAGATCGCGCGAAGGGACGTAGGCCTCCGGCTGGTAGTAGTCGTAGTACGAGACGAAATACTCGATCGCGTTTTCCGGAAAGAACTCCCGCATCTCGGAATAGAGCTGGGCGGCGAGCGTCTTGTTGGGCGCCATCACGAGCGCCGGGCAGCCCAGCCGCCCGATCACGTTCGCCATGGTGTAGGTCTTGCCGGAGCCCGTCACGCCGAGCAGCGTCTGGCACCCGAGCCCGGCCTGTACGCCTTCGACCAGCCGGTCGATCGCCTCGGGCTGATCGCCGGCTGGCTCGAACGTCTGGTGCAGCCGGTAGGGGCTGCCCGGAAATGTGCGCACCGGGTGCTCGGCGGCGGGCGTCGTCTGCGCGTCGGGCAAGAGCTCGGAAATCTTCAATCGCAACCTCGTTTACCGTGGCGTAATTGTCTCATAGCGGCACGCTCGGCCCACCCTCGCAGCCGCCCCACGCAGGGCGACATTTCCAGCCCGCACCGGCGCGGGTAGAATCCGTTTCATTCGCAGTCACCGACCCCGCACTGCCCTACCGTTCAAGGCATTCCGCATGTCCTCATTTTCCCTGGCGTCGATCGAAATGGCGCCGCGCGATCCGATCCTCGGCCTCACCGAAGCATTCAACGTCGATCCCAATCCCGCCAAGGTCAATCTCGGCCAGGGTGTCTACGTCGATGACTCGGGCAAGGTGCCCGTCCTCGAATGCGTACGCCGTGTCGAGCACGCGCTCGCCGAGGGCGCCCGGCCGCGCAGCTACCTGCCGATCGACGGCTTGCCGGCCTACGATCGAATCGCGCAGGAGGTGCTGCTCGGCCCGGATCATGGCGCGCTTCGCGACAAGCGGGTGGTCACGGTGCAAAGTCTGGGCGGAACCGGCGCGCTCAAGGTGGGCGCGGACTTTCTGCGCCGCGCCGATCCGCAGGCGCAAGTCTGGATCAGCGATCCGAGCTGGGAAAATCATCGCGCCCTGTTCGAGTATGCCGGCTTCAAGGTCAATACCTACCCGTATTACGATGCGGCCTCGCACGGCTGCCGCTTCGACGCCATGCTGGCGGGGCTGGCCGAGTTGCCGACCGGGGCGATCGTCGTCCTGCACGCCTGCTGCCACAACCCGACCGGGGTCGATCTGTCGCAGGCACAGTGGCAGCGCGTGCTGGAAGTCGTCAGGCAGCGCGGCCTCGTGCCCTTTCTCGACATCGCCTACCAGGGATTCGGCGACGGCCTGGAGCAGGACGCCTACGCGGTGCGGCTGTTCGCCGATGCGCTGCCGGCGGTATTCGTGGCGGGCTCCTACTCCAAGTCGCTGTCGCTCTACGGCGAGCGGGTCGGCGCGCTCAGCGTCGTTACCGGCAGCGCCGACGAAGCGGCCCGCGTCCTGAGCCAGTTGAAGCGCATCATCCGCACCAACTATTCCAACCCGCCCACGCACGGGGGCGAGGTGGCTGCCATGGTGCTGTCGAACCCGGAGCTGCGCGCGCTGTGGGAGCGCGAGCTGGGCGCGATGCGCGAGCGCATCAAGCTCATGCGCCGGCTGCTGGTGGAGAAAATTCGCGAGCAGCGCGCCGATTTCGATTTCAGCTACATGCTCGACCAGCGCGGCATGTTCTCCTACTCCGGGCTCACCAAGGCGCAAGTTGAAGCGTTGCGGGAGAAGCACTCGATCTACGCCGTCGACAGCGGGCGAATCTGCGTCGCGGCGCTCAGCACCGCGAATGTCGATTACGTCGCGCGCTCCATCGCCCAGGTGCTCGTTACTACGCGTTGAGCAGCTCGCCCGCGGGCGCCACGGCACTGCGCAGGCTCGCGCGCCGCAGGCAACGATCGATCCATTGCGCGCTGAGCTTCTCCTGCACCGAGTTCTGGCCCAGCCGCTCGCGCAGCGCCTCGAAGTCGACCTGGTCGAGCGGCTGGTCCTGGTTGAAGCAGGAGAAGACGTAACGGGTCGCGCCCGTCGCCGGATCGCGCTGCGGCTGGATGCACTGCGCGCAGATCTCCTTCATCATGCATTGCATCGGCGAGTTGATGGAGCCGATGCCCAAGTGACCTGCCTTGAGGTAAGGTGCGAGCACCCCGTGGCGGGCACGCGCGACTGCCGCCATCATCCGATCCGAGCCGATCGCGACCACACGATCGACCTCGGACAGCGGCACGGGTTGCGCACCGAGCTCGCCGCGAGCATAGGCATGCATGGCCTCCACGATGTTGCCGACGAAGCTTGCATCCTGCCTGCGCTCCGGCTCGAAGGCCGGTCCGTGGTCGCAGCACCATACGACCGCATCGGCGGCCGCTTCGATCTCAGCCACCTTGTAGCGATCGACGCGGCGCCGGTAGCCCGCAAAGTACAGCACGCGGCTGCCCGCCGCTCGCAGCGCCTGGCCGATGGAGAAGAGCACCGCGTTGCCCAGCCCGCCGCCCGCGAGCAGCACGGTTTCGCCCGCAGGCGTTTCCGTCGGCGACCCGGTGGGTCCCATCAGCACCACCGGCTCGCCGGGACGCAACAGGGCGCACAGATCGGACGAACCGCCCATCTCCAGCACGATGGTCGAGACCAGCCCCTTCTCGGCATCCACCCAGGCGCCGGTAAGCGCGAGCCCTTCCATCGCGAGCCGCGTGCCTTCGATCTCGGTGGCCAGGGTTTCGTAGTTCTGCAGACGGTAGAACTGGCCGGGCTTGAATGCGCGCGCCGCCGCCGGTGCATGCACGATCACCTCGACGATGTTGGGCGTCAAGCGCACGACTTCTTTCACCCGCGCGCGCAGATCGTGGTCGAGCATGGCGAGGAATGCGGCATCGTCGTTGCCGGCCGCTGCGGGCCGCTCGAGCATCGTGCGGCTGACCACGGGATAGCCCTGGCGCGCGCTCGCCATCGCTTTCACCACGTTGCCGAAATACGACGGGTGCATATCGCCGAAAAAGCTCATGCAGCGGCCGTCGCTTTGCCGATTCATCAGCACGTGCACCTGGCGCGGCTTGGCGGCGTTGCGCTCGGGGCTCACCGGCGTGCCGTTCGCGTCGCAGGCCTGGAAGTAGCGGCCGTCGAGCTTGAAGTGCGCGCCATCCTCGCGCGCCAGCACGGTGTTGGGCTGCGTTCCGGCCGCGACCAGGACCGCACGCGCCGGCAAGGTCGTTTCGCCGGACTTCTGCCAACGGCCGTCCTCGGACTGGGTCTGCACCGCCATGCGCACGGCGCTGGCATGCCCGTGCCCGTCCACCGCGATTTCCAGCGGCGTGAGGCCCGCCGCGAAGCGCACACCCTCCTGCAGCGCCTTCTCCACCTCTTCATGGTTCAGCGTGTACGAGGGGCTGTCGATCAGGCGGCGGCGATAGGCGATGGTCGCCCCACCCCACGATTGCAGCAGCTCCAGGATTCGCGCCGGCCGGCCCTGCACCCGCGCGACTTCGCGCTCGGTGCGCATCACGCGTGCGTGGGCAAGAAATTCATCGGCGATTGTCCGCTCCTCTTCGTTCCATGCGCTGCGCACGGCCGCTTCGCCGCGCTCCGCGGCCAGCGTCTCGAAGCGTTCGAGAAACTTTTCCACCTGCACCGGGTAATAGGCGAGCGCTTCGGTTGCGGTATCGATCGCGGTCAACCCGCCGCCGATCACCACCACCGGCAAGCGCAGCTGCATGTTGGCGATCGACGAGCGTTTCGCCGCACCCGTGAGCTGCAATGCCATCAGGAAATCCGAGGCCGTGCGCACGCCGCGCGCCATGCCGTTGGGCAGTTCCAGCAGCGTCGGCTTGCCCGCGCCCGCGCACAGCGCGATGTGATCGAAGCCGAGCTCGAACGCGCGTTCGGCGCTCAGCGTTCCACCGAAGCGCACGCCGCCGTGCATGCCGAACAGCGCCCGCCGCTCCAGCAGCAGGCGCACGATCTTGAGGAAGTTCTTGTCCCAGCGCACGGTGATGCCGTATTCGGCCACGCCGCCGAAGCCGGCCATGACGCGCTCATCGAGCTCCTCGTACAGCTCCTCGATGTCCCGGATCGGCCGAAACGGCACGCGCCCGCCGTCCAGGCCGACTCCGGAGAGCTCGGGCGGCAACGGCTCGATCTTCAGGCCGTCGATGCCGACGACCGTGTGACCCGCGTTGAGCAAATAGTGCGCGAGCGTGAACCCCGCGGGCCCCATGCCGACGACCAGTGCGCGCCGCCCCGTGGGCGGCTTGGCGTAGGGACTGCGCAGATTGAGCGGATTCCAGCGCGTGAGCAGCCCGTAGATCTCGAACCCCCACGGCAGCTGCAAGACGTCTTTCAGCGTGCGCGTCTCGGCTTGCGGAATGTCGACCGGGTCCTGCTTCTGGTAGATGCAGGCTTTCATGCAGTCGTTGCAAATGCGGTGACCGGTCGCGGCGACCATCGGGTTGTCGACGACGATCATCGCCAGCGCGGCTACCGGCTTGCCTTCGACCTTGAGCTTGTGGAACTCGGAAATTCGCTCTTCCAGCGGACAGCCGGCCAGCGTCACGCCGAAAACCGTCTTGCGAAAAGCGCCCGGCGTGCCGTCCGCAGCGGGCTTTTCGCGCAATCCCTGCGAGCACGAGTCCTTGCCCTGCTCATGGCACCAGATGCAGTAGTTGGCCTGATCGAGCGCGCCGACGAGATCCGTGCCAGGATCGGTCAGCTTGAAGCCTTCGCGGCGACGCAGGTGATCCAGGCGATAGGTCGGATAGCCGTCGCGGTCGTTTTCGACCACCGGCACCAGCCGGTGCGGATCGAGCTTGCGCGGCACCTTGAACAATACCCCGGCACTATGGCGGCTGCGACCCGCCTCGGTATGGATGGCCCAGCCGGCGTAGGTGAGGGCAAGCTCGAGATCCGCGGCGTGCTCGGCCTCCGCGTTCTGCCACTCGCCGACGTGGCGGGCGAACGCGAGCTCTTCGAAGGGCTCGCCGAAACGGGCGGCGAGCTCGAGCTCCGCCGCCGGCCCGTCGAAGGCCGCGACCTGCTGCGGTTTCACCCGAGTCGCCGCGCGCCGCTGCACGAACTGGCGCTTGCATGTGTACAGACTAGCGAGACGTTCATGCTGCTGGGTCGCTGCGGCCACCTCGGCCTCGATGCCGAACGCAACGGCCAGAAAGCTTTCCACGCAAGGCCCCAGCGCGATCAGCAGCTCCGCCTCCTGCTTGCGCGTGAGCGCAGCGGGCTCGGCGCGCGCGGACTCCAGTTGCGACCGAAGCGCCGGTGCCTGCTCGGAAAGATGGTCGAGAAACAGGCGATCGAGCCGCGCCAGCCCGGCGGGCGTGTAGAGATCCTCGAACGCGAGACCGAAAGCAAGCGAGAGCATGTTCGTTGGGCGCGTGAACAAAGCTTTTGACTATACCAGCAAGCCTTTGCCGCGCGAAATCCACACTGGCGACTTGCCTTCTCGCGTGGCAATCGCCCGTATCCCGGTTGGCATGGCGCCCCGCCGCGGGTATCGTCTAGTCGCTATCGGATAGCGATCAGAGCAAAGCAATGTTCACCACCCAGAAGCTCGTGTGGGCGATTCTCATGATCGGCCTGGCCGGGGTGCTTTATCTGGCATTCCGGGGCTATCTCGCGCCGGCCCTGCTGCTGGATTTCGCCAACACCATGCTGTGCTGACACTGCCGTTCGTTACGCCGGCGCGACCGCGGCATGCGAGCAGCTACGCAACGCCCGGCGCAATGCGCTCTGCAGCCTTCACGGTGTTCTCGATCAGCATGGCGACCGTCATCGGTCCGACGCCGCCCGGCACCGGCGTGAGATAACCGGCGGTGTGCGCGACGGCCGCGTCGACGTCGCCGGCGAGCCTTCTGTCCGCCAACCGGTTGACCCCAACGTCCACCACGGCCGCCCCGGCCTTCACCATATCGGCTTGCAGGAGGCCGGCGCGGCCCACGGCGACCACGACGACGTCAGCGCTACGCGTGAAGCTGCCGAGATCGGGCGTCTTCGAGTTGCACACGCTGACTGTGGCATCGCGCTGGATCAGCAGCAGCGCCATCGGTTTGCCCACGATCTCGCTGCGGCCCACCACCACGGCGTGCTTGCCGCGCAGCTCGACCCGGTAGGCATCCAGCAGGCGCAGCACGCCGGCGGGCGTGCACGGCGGCAGGATCGCATCGCCTTGCACCAGCCGGCCGAGGTTGCAGAGGTTCAGGCCGTCGACATCCTTGTCCGGTGCGATGTGGGCCGCGATCGCGTGCTGGTCGATGGTGCGCGGCAGCGGCAGTTGGACCAGGATGCCGTGCACCTGCGCATTGCTGTTGAGCCGGTCGAGGCAGTCGATCACCTCGCCTTGCGGGGTCGAAGCCGGCAGCTCCAGCTCGTCGCCCAGCACGCCGGCTTGCTCGCAGGCGCGGATCTTGGCGCGGATGTAGATCTTCGAGGCGGGATCGTCCCCGACCCGCACGACGGTCAGCTTGGGCGCGACACCGCGGGACTTGAGCATTTCCACACGGGGAGCCAGTTTGGCCAGCACACGCTGCGCGAGCTGCTTGCCGTCGAGAAGGATGGCGGGCACGTCGGTTTCCGGACGTTTCAGCGCGCGCTTTGCGCGCCATCGCCGGCTGCGCGCTCCAGCACCTGGAAGAAGACTTCATCGGAGCGGATCATGCCGAGCTCGTTGCGTGCCCGCTCCTCGATCGCCCCGAGCCCTTCCTTCAGATCACGCACCTCGGCATCGAGCGCGGCATTGCGCGCGGCCAGTTGCTCGTTGCTGCGCCGCTGCTCCGAGATCTTGCGATCGATCTCCCATACGCGCAGCCAGCTGCCCTTGCCGAGCCAAAGGCCGTACTGCAGGCTCGCGATGAGCGCAATCAGCAACACCGCCACCAGCCGCGCACTCATCCGCGCGGCTCTCAGTCCCAATCGAGCTGGTAGAACGCCCGGCGCCCGGCGTAGCTTGCCGCATCGCCCAGGTCTTCCTCGATGCGCAGCAGCTGGTTGTATTTGGCGAGACGATCGGAGCGCGACAACGAGCCGGTCTTGATCTGCAGCGCGTTGGTGCCGACCGCGATGTCGGCGATGGTCGTGTCCTCGGTCTCGCCGGAGCGATGCGACACCACCGCCGTGTAGCCGGCGGTCTTGGCCATCTCGATCGCCTCCAGCGTCTCGGTCAGCGTTCCGATCTGGTTGATCTTGATCAGCACCGAGTTCGCGATGCCGCGCCGGATGCCTTCGCGGATGATCCGGGTGTTGGTGCAGAACACGTCGTCGCCCACGAGCTGCACCTGGCCGTCGAGGCGCTCGGTGAGAAGCTTCCAGCCATCCCAGTCGCTCTCGGCCATGCCGTCTTCGATGCTGACGATCGGGTAGCGGTCGACCAGCCCGGCCAGATAATCGGCGAATTGTGCGGCGCTCAAGCTCCTGTCCTCGGAGGCGAGACGGTAGGCGCCCTTGTCGAAGAACTCCGAGGCTGCGCAGTCGAGAGCGATGGAAACGTCCTTGCCCGGCGTGTAGCCGGAGGCTTCGATTGCTTCCATGACGAGCGTCAGCGCTGCTTCGTTGCTTTCGAGGTTGGGCGCGAAACCGCCCTCGTCGCCCACGGTCGTCGGCATGCCGCGGCCGTGGATCAAGCGCTTCAGCGTCTGGAAGATTTCGGCGCCGCAACGGATCGCTTCGCGCAGATTCTGCGCGCCGATCGGAACCAGCATGAATTCCTGCAGGTCGAGACTGTTGTTGGCGTGCGCGCCGCCGTTGACGACGTTCATCATCGGCACCGGCAGCGTCATGCGGCCCGCGCCGCCGATGTAGCGGTAAAGCGGCAGGCCGGATTCCTCGGCGGCGGCCTTCGCCACCGCCAGCGAGACGGCGAGGATTGCATTCGCGCCCAGCCGCGACTTGTTCTCGCTGTCGTCCAGGTCGATCAAGGTGCGGTCGATGAAGCTTTGCTCGGCCGCATCCAGCCCCATGATCGCTTCGCTGATCTCGGTGTTGACGTGCTCCACCGCGCGCAGCACGCCCTTGCCGCCGTAACGGCTGCTGTCGCCGTCGCGCAGCTCGATCGCCTCGCGCTCCCCGGTCGACGCGCCCGAGGGCACGGCCGCGCGGCCCATGACGCCGGATTCGAGCAACACGTCGGCTTCGACCGTGGGCAGCCCGCGCGAGTCCAGGATCTCGCGCGCCACAACATCGACAATCGCACTCATCGGTCGTTCCTCATCGATTACCAGCGTTTGGGACCGGCTCGCGCTTGCGCCCCGGCTACGTTCTACGTTCGAGCCAGCTTCTGTTCCGCGAAGCCTTGCGCCTTGACCAGATCGTCCAGCGACTTCAGGACCTTCAGCAGCGGTTCCATCAGGTCCAGCGGCCAGGCATTGGGGCCGTCGGACAGCGCGCGAGCAGGGTCGGGATGTGTTTCCATGAAGATACCCGCCACCCCCGCCGCCGCCGCGGCGCGCGCGAGCACGGGCACGAATTCACGCTGGCCGCCGCTGGCGCTGCCCTGTCCGCCCGGCAACTGCACCGAATGGGTCGCGTCGAACACGACCGGGCAGCCGGTTTCGCGCATGATGGCGAGCGAGCGCATGTCGGATACGAGGTTGTTGTAGCCGAATGCATAACCGCGCTCGCACACCAGGATGTTGTCACCGCCGCTGGCCGCCTTGGCCTTGGTTACCACGTTGCGCATCTCGCCCGGGGCCAGGAACTGGCCCTTCTTGATGTTGACCGGCTTGCCGGCACCGGCCACGGCGCGAACGAAGTCGGTCTGGCGGCAAAGGAACGCCGGGGTCTGCAGCACATCCACGACCGCGGCGACCGGCGCGGCCTGCTCGGCTTCGTGCACGTCGGTCAGCACCGGAACGCCGAGGTCGCGGCGCACTTCGGCGAGGATCGCGAGGCCCTCGTTCATGCCGAGACCGCGGAACGAATCGCCCGAGCTGCGGTTGGCCTTGTCGAACGAAGCCTTGAATACCAGGGCAATGCCGACCCGGCGCGACATATCGCGCAACCGCTCGGCGGTGCGCAGCACCAGCTCGCGCGACTCGATCACGCACGGCCCGGCGATGACGAACAGGGGCCGATCGAGCCCCACTTCGATGTCGCCGATCTTCATCGCGCCCAAGCCGCCTTCCCGTGGATCAGACAATGGTATGCAACCGGCGGGACATGTCGGGCTCAACCGTGGCGCCCCGCTCGGCGGCGCGGCGCATGGCGGCGTCGATGAAGGCATTGAACAACGGGTGCCCGTGCCGCGGGGTGGACGTGAATTCGGGGTGGAACTGGCAGGCGACGAACCACGGGTGGCCCGGCAGCTCGATCATCTCGGCCAGATCGTCCTTCACCGATAGCGCCGAGATGCGCAGTCCGTGCTGTTCGAGCGTCTTGCGATAGCGATTGTTGACCTCGTAGCGATGCCGATGGCGCTCGGAGATCGCGTCCTTGCCGTAGATCGCGCGCACGACGCTGCCCTCGGCGAGGGTGCATTCCTGGCCGCCCAGCCGCATCGTGCCACCCAGGTCGGATTCGGCCGTTCGCAGCTCGGTCTGACCGTCGCGCGTATGCCATTCGGTAATGAGCCCGATCACGGGCTGCGCGGTCTGCGGATCGAATTCCGTGCTGTGCGCACCCGGCAGGCCCGCGACGTTGCGTGCGAATTCGATGATCGCCAGCTGCATCCCCAGGCATATGCCGAGATAGGGTATGGCGTGCTCGCGCGCATAGCGGATGGCAGCGATCTTGCCTTCGACGCCACGCTTGCCGAAGCCGCCCGGTACGAGGATCGCGTCCATGCGCTCGAGGCACGCGGTTCCTTCGCGCTCGATGCTCTCCGAATCGATGTAATGGATCATGGGCCGCCCGCCGGTATGGATGCCTGCATGGACCAGCGATTCCGACAGCGACTTGTACGATTCGGTAAGGTCGACGTACTTGCCCACTAAGGCGATATCGACCTGCGCCTTGGGGTGCTCCAGCCGATATACCAGGCGCTCCCACATGCTCAGGTCCGCCGGCGCGGGGCTCAGAGTCAGCGTGCGACAGACGATGTCGTCGAGTCGCTGCGCGTGCAGCATGGACGGGATCTTGTAGATCGAATCGACGTCGACCGCGGATATGACCGCTTCGACATTCACGTTGGTGAATAGCGCGATCTTACGCCGCTCGTCCGCGGGCAGCGGCCGATCGGCCCGGCACAGCAGCACATGGGGCTGGATACCGATGCCGCGCAGTTCCTTCACCGAGTGCTGCGTGGGCTTGGTCTTCATCTCCCCCGCCGAGCCGATGAACGGAACCAGCGTGAGATGGATGTAGCAGACGTGGTTGGGCGGCAGCTCGATGCCCATCTGCCGGATGGCTTCCAGGAACGGCAGCGATTCGATGTCGCCCACGGTGCCGCCGATCTCCACGATCGCCCCTTCCGCGTCCTCGGCGCCAAGCCGGATGAAATGCTTGATCTCGTCGGTGATGTGCGGGATCACCTGCACGGTGCCGCCGAGGTACTCGCCGCGGCGTTCCTTGCGGATCACGCTGTCGTAGATCTGGCCGGTGGTGAAGTTGTTGCGCTTGACCATGCGCCGGTCGACGAAGCGCTCGTAGTGGCCGAGGTCCAGATCGGTTTCGGCGCCGTCCTCGGTGACGAACACCTCGCCGTGCTGGAACGGGCTCATGGTGCCCGGGTCGACGTTGATGTAGGGATCGAGCTTCAGCAGCGTGACGCGGATGCCTCGCGACTCGAGGATCGCGCCGAGCGAAGCGGCAGCGATACCTTTGCCCAGGGAGGACACTACGCCGCCTGTGACAAAAACGTATCGCGTCATCGGTCGTATCCGGTTGCGGGATGATAGCTCAATTGCCTCGGCCCAACAACGCACCCGCGCCGTTCTCGCGCATTCGATGCCGCCCGGTTCATCAAGCGGCCGTCTTGCCGGCGAGATAGAGCCAGGTTTCGATCACGGAATCGGGGTTGAGCGACAAGCTCTCGATGCCTTCGTCGACCAGCCAGCGCGCGAGATCGGGATGATCCGAGGGTCCCTGGCCGCAGATCCCGACGTACTTGTTGGCACGCCGGCAGGCGGCAATCGCCAGATGCAGCATTTCCTTCACCGCCGGATCGCGCTCGTCGAAGTCGCCCGCGACGATACCCGAATCGCGATCGAGCCCCAGCGTGAGCTGGGTCATGTCGTTCGATCCGATCGAGAAGCCGTCGAAATGTTCGAGGAAGCGATCGGCCAGAACCGCATTGGAAGGAATCTCGCACATCATGATGAGGCGCAGCCCGTTGCGCCCGCGTTCCAGTCCATTCTCGGCAAGCAATTCGACGACCCGGCGCGCTTCCTCCAGCGTTCTGACGAACGGCAACATGATCTCGACGTTGGTGAGGCCCATCTCGTCCCGCACCTTGGTGAGCGCCCGGCATTCGAGCTCGAAGCAGTCGCGGAACGACTCCGAGATGTAGCGCGATGCGCCGCGGAACCCGAGCATGGGATTCTCCTCGTCCGGCTCGTAGCGCGATCCGCCGACAAGGCTCGAGTATTCGTTGGACTTGAAATCGGACAGGCGCACGATCACCGGCTTGGGAAAGAAAGCCGCGCCGAGCGTGGCGATGCCCTCGGTGAGCTTCTCGACGTAGAACGTGACCGGATCGGGATAGCCCGCGATCTGGTTCTCTACCGCCTCCTTCAAATCCGCCGGCAAATTCGGATGGTTTAGGATCGCCTTGGGGTGCACGCCGATCATGCGCGCGATGATGAACTCCAGCCTTGCAAGTCCCACACCCGCGTTCGGCAGGCGCTGGAACTCGAATGCGAGCTCCGGATTGCCGACGTTCATCGCGATCTTGATCGGCGCCTCCGGCATGCGGTTCAACGCCAGGTCGATCTCCTCGACCTCCAGAATGCCGTCGTACACATTGCCCGTGTCGCCCTCGGCGCAGGAGACGGTGACCGGGTCGCCCTCCTCCAGGCAGCGCGTCGCCTCCCCGGTGCCCACCACCGCCGGAATCCCGAGCTCGCGCGCAATGATGGCGGCATGACACGTGCGCCCGCCCCGATTGGTCACGATCGCGGCGGCACGCTTCATCACCGGCTCCCAGTCCGGGTCGGTCATGTCGGTGACGAGCACGTCGCCTTCGCGTACGCGCTCCATCTCGTCCGGACTGCGGATGAGCCGCACCGTCCCGGCGCCGACTTTCTGCCCGATCGCGCGTCCGCTGATCAGGACCTTCGAACGCGATTTCAAGCGGTAGCGCTTGAGCATGTCCAGCGAAGCCTGTGCCTTCACCGTTTCCGGGCGCGCCTGCAGGATATAGAGCTGGCCGTCGATGCCGTCCTTGCCCCATTCGATGTCCATGGGCCGGCCGTAGTGCGCCTCGATCGTCATGGCGAGCCGACCGAGCTGCTCGACCTCGGCGTCGGTGATACAGAAACGCCTGCGCTCGGCGTGCGGCACCGGCTCGGTGGTGATCGACTTGCCCGGCTCGTAGCTCGCCGAATACACCATGCGCACGCTCTTGCCGCCCAGCGATCGGCGCAGAATGGCGGGCCGCTTCTCCGCCAATCCGCGCTTGTAGACGTAGAACTCGTCCGGGTTGACCGCCCCCTGCACCACCGCCTCGCCCAGGCCGTAGGAAGCGGTTACGAACACGACCTGGTCGAAGCCCGACTCGGTATCGAGACTGAACATGACGCCGCTGGCGGCGACGTCGCTTCGCACCATGCGCTGGACCCCGACGGACAGCGCGACGTCGGCATGCACGAAGCCCTGATGGACACGGTACGAAATCGCGCGATCGTTGTAGAGCGAGGCGAATACGCGCTTGACGGCACTCAGCACCGCGTCGATGCCGTGCACGTTGAGGAATGTCTCCTGCTGCCCGGCGAAGCTCGCATCGGGCAGGTCTTCGGCCGTGGCCGACGAACGCACCGCGACGGTGAAATCACCGCCGTCGCGGCGCTGCATCTCGGCATACGCGTCGCGGATCGCCTGTTCCAGCGCCGGCTGCAGCGGCTGTGCTTCGATCCAGCCGCGTATGGCTGCGCCGCAGCGCGCCAGGGCTCTCACGTCGGCGACATCGAGACTCGCCAGCGCATGTTGGATGCGCCGGTCGAGCCCATTCGCGGCGAGGAAATCGCGAAAGGCATCCGCGGTGGTGGCGAAGCCGCCAGGCACACGGATGCCCAAGGGCGCCAGCTCGCCGATCAGTTCGCCGAGCGAGGCGTTCTTCCCTCCGACGCGGCCGACATCGGCCATGCGCAGATCCTGCAGCCAAACGAGATGATCATCAGCCATGGCGCGACGCGGTTGTAAGCGGTTGGGAAAGCCGATATTTTACCCGTTCGACCTGCGGAGGCGAGAACTTATGCAAACGAGCGCGCGCGCGCACCGAAGGACCGCGTACTTCGTCTCCGACCGCACCGGCATCACCTGCGAAATGCTCGGGCACAGTCTGCTCACCCAGTTCGAGGGCGTGCAGTTCACCGAAATCACCAAGCCTTTCATCGATTCGATCGACAAGGCGCGAGCGCTCGTGCACGAGATCAACCAGGCCGCCGAGCGGGACGGCGCGCGTGGGCTCATCTTCTGCACGCTGGTGAACGCCGACATCGAGGAGGCGCTGATCGGCGCCAACGCGCTCGTAATCGACTGCTTCCAGTTCTTCATCGCGATTCTGGAACAGGAGCTCGGCCTGGGCTCGGCGCGCGTGGTCGGGCGCTCCCATAGCGCCGACAACCTGGGCGACTATCACCGGCGCATCGAGGCGGTGAATTTCGCCTTGAGTCACGACGACGGTATCTCCACCCGCGACCTGGGCGAAGCGGATATCGTCCTGGTAGGCGTATCGCGCTCGGGCAAGACGCCGACCTGCCTGTACATGGCCCTGCAGTACGGCATCCGCACGGCCAACTATCCGCTGGTAGCCGAGGATTTCCAGCGCAACGCCCTGCCACCGCAGCTGCACAACCTGCGTCGCAAGCTCTACGGGCTCACCATCCAGCCCGAGCGCCTGCAAGTGGTGCGCAACGAACGCCGTCCGGGCAGCCGCTATTCGACGCTGGCCAATTGCCAGTTCGAAGTGCGCGCGGCCGAGGCCTTGATGCGCCAGGAAGGCGTGCCGTACATCGACACCAGCCGCAAGTCGATCGAGGAAATCGCGGCCACCATCCTGCACGACACGCGGCTCGTCCGGCACGTGTACTGAGCCAGCGGCGGCAGTCCACGAACTCCGCAGGCGGCCCCTTACCGCACTCACACGGGCGCCGCGGCGGCAAGCTGCCGCACCCGCTCGAACAGAATCACGGCCGCGGCCGCGCCGACATTCAACGATTCGATGCCGTGCGCAAGCGGAATCGAAATGGACGCATGTGCCGCCTTTGCCAGCGGCTCGCTCAACCCCGCGCCTTCGCTACCGAATAGAAGCGCGACTGTTCCCGTCAGCGGCAACTCGTGCGGCGCGACGCCGCCGTGGCCCGCGGTCGCGATCACCCGACCCTCGAATTCGCGCACAGCCCGTTCCAGGTCGCAGTGCGCGTGGATGCGCAGCGCGAAGTGCGCACCCATGGCGGCACGCAAGGTCCGCGGCGACCAGGGGTCCGCGCACTGCGCCGAGAGCAGAACCGCGTCGGCGCCCGCCCCGGCCGCCGCACGGATGATCGTGCCGACGTTGCCCGGATCCTGAATGGCGTCGAGCATGACGAGCAGTGAGCCGCTCGGCTTTGCGGCGGGATTTTCCGGGATGTCGATGACGGCCAGGATGCCGGTCGGTGTCTGCACCGGCGCAAGCTGCGCGAACAGCGCATCGGAAAAACAGACACGAGGCGCGTTCGGCGCGCGCTCGAGCAATTGCCGGATCTCGGGGTCGTCGCGCGCACTTTCGCTCACGGCGATCAGAGCCGGCAGCGCGCGCGCAAGGTAGGCCGCCACGAGGTGCGCCCCGTCGAGCAGCGTGCGCC
>JBOIEI010000776.1:0-6598 GCA_050741055.1 Burkholderiales bacterium
TGATGGACGTGCTGTCGGGGCGCGAGGCGGGACCTTTCGATCGCAGCGTCGACGTCATGATCAGCCGCCTGCGCCGGCGCTTGAACGACGACGCGCGCGAGCCCGAGCTGATCAAGACCGTGCGCAACGAAGGCTACCTGCTCGCGGCGAAGGTGGAGCGCAGCGCTTGAGGTGGCTGCCGCGCACGCTGTTCGGCCAGATCCTCGCTGCGCTGCTGGCGGGGCTGCTTGCGGCCCAGGCGCTCGGCGCGTCTGCGCCAGGGCTCCTCCAGGCTCACGCGGGTGGGCGGAACGCTCAACGCGCGCACCAACCGATCGCGCTCCTCGGCATCGGCGTCGTCGAGCAGCGATACGATGCCGGCGACGCGTTCGGCGGCATAGCTGCCGAGAATGCGTCCGGCAAAGCGGCTGCGATCGTCGAGCATGAGCCACGCGCCCACCGCCTGCGCCGCGAGCAGCCCTGCAGCCAAGGCGGCCAGAAGTTGCCCGAAGAGCGTTCGCGGCAGCCACTTCACGCGCCGCGCTCCACCTTGGCAGCGAGCATGTAGCCTTCATTGCGAACTGTCTTGATGAGCTCGGGCTCGCGCGCATCGTCGCTGAGGCGCCGGCGCAAACGGCTGATCATGACATCCACGCTGCGATCGAAGGGACCGGCTTCGCGTCCCGACAGCACGTCCATCAGCCGGTCGCGCGACATGACCCGGTTGGCATTCTCGGCCAGCGCCTGCAGCAGGCGAAACTCGCCGGTCGACAACGGGATGGCGACGCCATCCGCGCCGACCAGATGGCGCATGCCGATGCTCAACGTCCAACCCGCGAAGCGCAGCTCGCGGGCCGGACGTTCGCCGGCGAGCTCGTGCACCCGGCGCAGGATGCTGCGGATGCGTGCCAACAGCTCGCGTGGATGGAACGGCTTCGGCAGATAGTCGTCCGCCCCCATCTCCAGGCCGATTATCCGATCGAGCTCGTCGCCGCGTGCGGTCAGCATGAGAATGGGGATGCGCGAACGGGCGCGCAGCTCGCGGCACAGCGCCAGCCCATCGTGGCCCGGCAGCATGAGATCGAGGATGACGAGATCGAACGTGCCTGCGTCCAGTGCCCGGCGCATCGCGGTCCCATCTTCGACCGCTATCACCTCGAAACCTTGCTCGCCGAGGTAGCCTTCGAGGAGCGTACGCAGCTCGGCATCGTCGTCCACCACCAGCAGGCGCTGACTCATAGCGGGACTCTCGGTTCGCGCGGCCGTGCGCAAGCGTCACGAGCTGCGTAGGTGCAAAGCATAGCCTTTCGGCTTGTCGGCGCGGCCTCTGCAACGCCTGTCTTGCATTCCGTTACACGCGGTTAACAAAACCTCGCCCGTTGCTGCAAGCCGGTTTACATGCCCGGGCGTTAATGCCCATGCGTTTTCCAACCCGAGGAGTAATACCCATGAATCGCACCACCATCGCCCGTACCATCGCCGCCGCGGTGCTCGGCTCGACCGTGCTCGTCACCGCCGCACCGGCCCTGTCGCAACCGCACGGGGAAGGTCATCGCTTTCAGCGCATGTCGCAGATGACCGAAGCCGACCGCGCGCAGATGCGCGAACGCATGCAGACGCGCATGAGCCAGCGTCTGGATCGGCTCGCCGCCCGGCTCGAGATCAAGGCCTCGCAACAGGACGCGTGGCAGGTGTATCGCAAGGCGCGCGCTTCGATCTTCGAGAACCGGCTCGAGCGTCCGGCGCGCGACGCGGATGCGGCCACGTTCACGCGTTTCCGCGCCGACATGGCGCAGCGCCGGGCACAGCACCTCGCGGCCATGGCGGAGGCCACCGCGACGCTGCAGCAGGCGCTCGAGCCGCAACAGCGCAAGGTGCTCGACGAGATCGTGCGCCAGAGCGGTGCACACGGCAAGCATCGCGGCCACCGCGATGGTCCGCGCCGCGGCGGTCATCATCACGGCAGCGGCCGCGCCTGAAGTCCCTGCGCCGGCCTCGTTCCTGCCGGGCTCGCGTCTGCGGGAACGGAACGAGGCACGGTCGCGACAGCGGGCGCAGCATCGGCGCTGCGCCCGGCGTTCCTCCGCTCTCAGGACGCGGCGAGGTTATCGCGTCCCCGCAATCGCGCCTCGATCTGCGCCGCATCCACGGTCGCATGCACTACCCGGCTGCTCGCCGCGGTTCGAGCCGTCTTTTCCTGCTTTCGGCCCGCAGATGTGTCCATTGGCTAAACTACACGGCACTCGCGGCAGAACGAATTGGCCGATTCAATGGCAGTCGAGCGAACAGGCGTGGGTCACCAGCTCGGTCGGGCGCGCAGGTCATACCGGCAGCGCGCCTGGGCCGATGCGTTCCAGGCATTCTCGCGCGCCGATCGTGAGACTCCGCTCGAGGCTGTAGACCTCGAGTTGTTCGCGATGGCGGCATACCTGGTCGGTCGGGATCGTGAATACATCGAGACATTGGAGCGTGCTTACAACGCTCATTTGAACGCCGGCCGCTGCGCTCGCGCCGTTCGTTGTGCCTTCTGGCTGGGATTTCGCCTCCTCATGCGCGGCGAGACGGGCCGCGCGACCGGCTGGTTTGGTCGTGCCGAACGGATGCTGGCGCGCGAGGCCCAGGAGTGCGCCGAGCGCGGCTATCTGTTGCTGCCGGTGGTCGAGCAGCGGCTGCAATCGGGCGACTTCGAGAATGCATACGCCGCTGCAACCGATGCCGCCGTCATCGGCGAGCACTGCGGCGACGCGGACTTGATCGCCTGCGCCCGGCACCAGCAAGGGCGGATCCGACTGCAGCAGGGGCAGGTCGAGGCCGGGCTGGCGCTCCTGGATGAAACCATGGTCACGGTCACCGCGGGCGAGCTGTCGCCCCTCGTGACCGGCCTGATGTACTGCAGCGTGATCGACGCCTGCCAGCGGGTATACGCGATCGACCGCTCCCGGGAGTGGACCGCCGCCCTTGCGCATTGGTGCGAGCGCCAATCCGATATGGTCGCCTTCGCCGGCGTCTGCCAGGTCCATCGGGCGGAGATCCTGCAGCTGCAGGGCGCATGGCCGGACGCGATTGCGGAGGCGCGACGGGCCAGCGCGCGTTCGCAAGGCATTAACCGGGGCGCCGCCGCCGCCGCGTTCTATCAGCAGGGCGAGGTCCATCGCCTGACGGGGGAGTTCGCCGCGGCCGAGGAGGCATACCGTAGCGCCAGTCACCTCGGTCTGGAGCCCCAGCCGGGCCTCGCCTTGTTGCGCCTGGCGCAGGGACGCACGGACGCGGCTGCTGCCGCCATTCGCCGCGCCGCAGGCGCCACGACGGACTGGCTGAAGCGCATGGGCCTGCTGCCCGCGTGCATCGAGATCATGTTGGCGGCGGGCGCGGTCCAGGACGCGCGCCACGCCTGCCGGGAGCTGGAGCAGATTGTCCGGAACTTCGATACCGGGGTGCCGGGCGCCATCGCCGCACAGGCGTGCGGAGCCGTTGACCTGGCCGAGGGCGACGCGCAGGCTGCGCTCGGCCCGCTGCGCCGCGCTTTCGACGTCTGGCAGCGGATCGAGGCGCCCTACGCCGCGGCGCGCGTGCGGGTGCTGATCGGACTGGCCTGCCGTGCCCTCGGGGACGAGGACGGCGCCGGTCTGGAGATCGACGCGGCCAGGTCCGTGCTCGAGCGGCTGGGCGCCGCACCGGATCTTGCCCGGATCGAGTCGCTGATGAAGGACGCCCCCTCCAGTCACGCCCATGGGCTGACGGCACGCGAACTGCAGATCCTGCACCTGGTCGCCGCCGGCAAGACCAACAAGGCCATCGCCCGCGAGCTATCCCTGAGCGAGAAGACCATCGACCGGCACGTGAGCAGCATCCTCGCCAAGCTCGGCGTCTCCTCGCGAACGGCGGCGACGGCATTCGCCTACCAGCGCAATCTCGTCTGACCGACTCGGGCTACTTGCCCGCATCTGGGGGAAATCACCCACGCCATCGCCGGGGACACTGGCGTGTTCCCCCGAAGCGCGCCCTCGCCTTTTCCGATAGCTTGTGCGCCGATCGACCCGAGCCTTGAAGGAGATCGCGATGACGCAGACATTCGATGCAATCGTCGTGGGCGCACGCTGTGCCGGTTCGCCGACGGCGATGCTATTGGCCCGGAGGGGATATCGGGTCCTCGCCGTCGACCGCGCGACGTTCCCGAGCGATACGGTGTCGACTCACATCCTGCATCCCCTCGGCGTGAGCGCCCTGTCGAGGTGGGAGCTTCTCGACAGCCTGGCGGCGACCGGGTGTCCGCCGATGCACACGTACGCCTTCGACTTCGGCGCCATCACGATTACCGGCGCGCCAGGCACCACGGAAGCACCCGTAGCGTATTGCCCAAGGCGGCCGATACTGGACAAACTGCTCGTCGACGCCGCGGGCCGATCGGGCGCGGAGATCCGCGAAGACTTCGCCGTCGAGGAAGTCCTGATCGAGGAGGGGCGTGCGGTCGGAATAAGGGGCCGCTCGAAGCAGGGCGGCTGCATCATCGAGCGGGCGCAAGTCGTCGTCGGCGCCGATGGCAGACGCTCGTTCGTGGCCAAGGCAGTTCGGCCCGAACACTATGACGAGAAACCGCCGTTGCTCGGCGCGTACTACACCTATTGGAGCGGATTGCCGATGGATGGCAGATTCGAGAACTATGTCCGCGACAAGCGGGGCTTCGCGGTCGCTCCGACCCACGACCATCTGACCATGGTCATTGTCGGGTGGCCGTACGCTGAATTCGCGCAACACAAGCGGGACGTCGAAGGCAGCTATCTGAAGGCGATCGAACTGGCGCCGACCTTCGCGGAGCGACTGCGCGGTGCGAAGCGGGAGGCGCCGTTCACCGCTGCGGCCGTGCCGAACTATTTCCGCAAGCCCTACGGTCCAGGCTGGGCGCTCGTGGGTGATGCGGGCTACAACAGGGACTTCATTACCGGACAAGGAATCATGGACGCCTTCCATGACGCCGAGCTCTGCGTCGCCGCGCTCGACGGGTTCTTCTCCGGAGCGCTGCCGTTCGAGGCCGCGATGAGCGAGTACCAGCGCGCACGCGATGCACGCGTGAAGGCGATGTACGAATTCACCTGTCACCTGGCGACTCTGGAACCCCCCTCACCCGAAATGCAACGCCTCTTCGGCGCGATTCACGGCAAGCAGCGGGCCATGGATGGCTTCGCGCGGATGAACGCCGGGACGATCTCGCCTGCAGAGTTCTTCGCTCTGGCCTACCGGGACTGCGCGCCCAACTGCGGGACGGGCAGCTGACCGTCCCAGCCCCCGCCCAACGCGCGCACGAGCTGCACGCTGGCCAGCAGGCGCCGGCCGAGGATCTGCACCGCCGTGCGCTGGTCGGAGAGCGCGATCGCCTGCACGGTGATGACGGCGAGGAAGCTCGCCGTGCCCGCCTTGTACTGGTTCTCCACCAACCGAACCGACTCGCGCGCCGCCGTCACCGCATCGGCCTGCAATTTCGCTTCCTCTTCCAGAATGCGCAGCGTCGCCAACTGATCTTCGACCTCCTGGAACGCCGCCAGCACGGTGCGCCGATAGAAGGCCACTTCCACTTCGTGCGCGGCGCGCGCCTCGTCCGTAATCGCCTCGCGCTCGCCGGCATCGAACAGGACCTGGCTGGCGGCGGCGCCCAGCGCCCAGAACACATTGGGCGCGCCCAACAGGTCTGCCAGCGTGGCGCCGCGCAACCCGATTGCAGCCGACAGGTTGAGCGAAGGATAGAGCGCGGCCTGCGCGACGCCGATGCGCGCATTGGCCGCCGCGACATTGCGCTCGGCGCGCGCGATATCGGGCCGCCGCTCAAGCAGCTCCGACGGTATGCCCGCCGGAATGGCAGGCAGGACGGCGATCATCGTAGCGGACGGCACCGTTAATGCCGCCGGCGGCGCGCCCACCAGCACCGCGATCGAATGTTCGAGCTGTGCGCGCTGGACGCCCAGGTCGACGCGCTGCGCCTGGTTGCTGCGCAGCTGCGCCTCGGCCTGGATGACGTCGGCCTTGGCCGCGACGCCCGCGTTGTAGCGATTGCGCGTCAGCTGCAGGAAGCGCTCGAACGCGCTCACCGTGTCATCGAGCAGCCGCGCCTGAACGTCGATCACCCGCAACGCGAGATAGTTCTGCACCAGAGTCGCGATTGCCGCCAACCGGATCGACTCCAGATCGGCCGCCTGCGCCTGCAGCTGCGCCTCGCCGGCTTCGATCGTGCGCCGCACCCGCCCCCACAAATCCGGTTCCCAGGAAGCGTCGAGCGCGAGCTCCAAGGTCGTGCTGTTGCCCGATCCCTCGTTCACGACGCGGCTTCGATTCGCCGCACCGCCGCCGCCGACGAAGGGATAGCGTTGCGCCTGGGCCTGGCGCACGATGGCCTGAGCCTGGCGCACGCGCGCCTCGGCTTGGCGCACGTCCTGGTTGGCGTTCTGCACGCGCTCGGCCAGGGCGCTCAGCTGCGGATCCTCGTAGAGCTCCCACCAGCTGCCGCGCTTGACCACATCGCTCGGCTTTGCCGTTTTCCACAGCGCGCCCGCCTGGCGGTATTCGGCGGGCGTTGCAACGGCCGGCCGCTGGTAGGCCGGGCCCACCACGGTGCAGGCGCCGAGCGCAA